>JBILWQ010000313.1:0-2800 GCA_044369805.1 Phycisphaerales bacterium | reverse complement strand
GGGGTCTGGGCAGGAGCGGGAACCTGCGGCCCGCGGGCAGTTTTGCGGTGGATCTGGCGGCCTATCCGCTGGCCAGCATGGATGATGGCGGTGAATCGACCCCCATGCCGTCCGGGTTGCGAGCCGCGGGTTGGTGATTCGCCAAGGCGGCCACTGAAGTGGTCACATCCGCAGGAGTCGACGGAGTGGATTCGCGAATGCGCTCGGGAGTCCGCGGAGAAGTTGCTCCAGTGTCGGGGTGTATCCGAAGCGGATCAAGAGAAGGCAGAGGGTGCCATAGATGGTCCCTGAGAGCAGCGTCTCGACGATCGCCGCGGCCCGTGGACCAGCGGAAGTCGACAGGGGCTCCGCCAGGCTGTGGCCAAGTCCGCTCGCGGCCACAGCACTGAGGATGGCCGCGAGCGGCGTGGAGTAGAGCTCGTACACGATGCTGGACGTCGTGGCATCCGCCTGACGGAGGATCCGGTGGAGTTCCTTCATGCTCACCAGGGCGGTGATCCCGCCGGCGGCGATCGCGAGGAGGACACTTGCGCTGACCGAGCCGAAGTCAAGGCGAGAGGCGATGAATCCCGCGACCACGCCTGCGATCAGCTTGGGCCAGGACCTGAGCAAGTCGATGCGGATGGCGAGTTTCCAGTCCCGGAATCCCGTGACCGGGGCACTGACAAGCTGCAGCACCGTTGGGTACAGCATGGTGACCGAGAGGATGAGCAGTGGCCATCGGCACTCAGCCCACTTGCCGTTCCAGACGGCTCTCTCGATGGGCTCGAAGATCGCAGGAATGGCCATCATGACCATGGGAATGATGACCATGCCCCCGTTGAAGGTCTGTCGCAGGGTCTGCGCAGCAAGGACAGGATCTCCGCGCACATGGGCCCCCGCCGATGCGAAGATGGATCGGAGGGAGGATCCCATCAGCATGGCCGGCTGATTGGAGATCTGAAGCGCGAAGAAGTAGAGGCCGATGGTGGTGACCGGGAGGAAGAGCGAGCCCACGAGCGTCTCTGTCTGCATGTTCAGGTTGCCGAGAATGGCCAGCAGCAGCGGCAGCCGCATTTCCCTGAAGATGGAGAGGAAGTTGCCTGGGGGACCTGGGTCCATGATCTCCCGCCACCGCAGGCCGCAACGGCACCAGACCCAGAGATTCTCGACGACCTGCACCGCCGTGGTCGCACCTGCGAGAGCGAGGGGGCCTGCTCCGCTTGACGCGAGCAAGAACATCCCGAAAAGGCGGGTCAACCCAAGCGTGACTTCAAGCGAGGAGATCTCCCGGATCCGATTCTGGGCGATCATCAGGTATCGCGGGTACGTGGCGGTATTGAAGAGCACGTAGTTGACGATCAGCACCCCGAGTGTCCACGCGAACTCCGTGCTCGAGTAGCCGTTCCTTTCCGCGAACCACGAGGCGCTCAACCAAGTCACCAGCAACGAGAGGAGCACGCCGAACGAGACGACTTTCAGCGAGTAGCGGAACAGGCGGCCGCCCTCCGCCTGGAACTCGGCGACCGTCATGGTCTGGTAGTGCGTGGCTGCGCCGCCTGCCCGGACCATGGAGGTGAAGATCATGATTCCGGAGGCCGTCGCGAAGATGCCGAACTCCACCGGGTTGAGGAACACTCCGGCGACGATTTGTGCAGCCGCGCTGCAAAACCGGCTCAGGATTGCGGAGCCGGTCACGAGCATGAGAGAATGCGGAGAGATTCGGGATAGCATCGCGAGACCTCCCCCGGGAACGCCTTCCGGAATGTATTGAATTGCGGTGAATTGCGGCGGGCTCCAGAAATTCGGGCATTCCCGAAACGCGTTTCAGGTATCCCCGACCCGCTCCGCGATCCAGCCGATCGCCCGGTCGGCCGCGATCCGCTCCTGCCGCTGATCATCCCGGTGGCGGACCGTGATCGACCCATCCTGCAGGGTCTGGCTGTCCACGGTCAGGCAGAAGGGGGTGCCGGCCTCGTCCATGCGGGCGTACCGCTTGCCGATGGACTGCTTCTCGTCGAACTCCACGGCGAAACGCCTCCGGAGGTCCTTCCAGAGTCGCTCGCCGAACTCGGGCATGCCGTCCTTGTTCACCAGCGGAAAGATGCCCGCCTTCACCGGGGCCATCCGTGGATGGAATTTCATGAACACCTTGCTGGCTCGGCTTTCATCAGGGGTGTAGGCCTCGCAGAGCAGGGCCAGCGTGCCACGATCGGCGCCAGCCGAGGGCTCGATGACGTGCGGGAAATACCGCTCATTGCGCTCCTGGTCGAAGTAGCGGGCCTTCTCGCCCTTGCCGCTGTGCTCGGCGTGCTGCCTCAGGTCGAAGTCAGCGCGGTGGGCCACACCCTCCAATTCACCGAAATCCGGATCCGTGAATGGGAATCGATACTCGATGTCGCAGACGCCGGCGCCCGCCTTGGCGTAGTGGGCCAGCTCGTCGCGGTCATGCTCGCGCAGACGAAGGTTGGCCCCGGCCAGTCCGATCGACTGCCACCACCGGTACCGCTCGTTCCGCCACCATGCGTACCACTCGTTCGCCGAGTCGGGCCGGATGAAGAACTCGATCTCCATCTGCTCGAACTCCCGGCTGCGGAAGGTGAAGTTGCGGGGGGTCACCTCGTTGCGGAAGGCCTTGCCGACCTGGGCGATGCCGAAGGGCACGCGCACGCGGCTCGAGTCGACGACGTTCTGGAAGTTCACGAAGATGCCCTGCGCGGTCTCGGGACGCAGGTACGCGTAGTTGGCTGGATCCTCCACGGCACCTACCAGCGTCTTGAACATCAGGCTGAACTGCCGGGGTTCCGTGAGCGTGCCCTTC
>JBILWQ010000250.1:0-3549 GCA_044369805.1 Phycisphaerales bacterium | reverse complement strand
GTGACGAACCCGGCCCCGATCCGGAGCGATTGGCCCGCTCGGTCGTGCCAGCGGATGCGGCGGCGCCTGTCCAGACGCTGCGCGGAGATCTGAACGACCGGCCCGCCTTTCGCGAACTGCTCCGGGGTGCGGCGCTTCGCGATGGGCTGACGGTGCTGGTCGCGCAGGATGGCCCGCCTGCCCGTCGAGACGTGGCTGCGCTGGATCGATCCATGGCCGAGGCCGACCGACTGGGTTTCGTGCCCATGCAGCGAGCGATCTGGAGCGCCGACGCGGCATGCGACGTCCGGCCTGCACCTCCCGAGGTCATGGTCGAGAAGGGGCTCGAGCGTGGCTCGAATCCGCTGCGCACCGAATGGACCATGGAAGTCCTGCAGGACCGCGCACAGGGGCGCCTGGAGATTCGGGTGCGGCCCTTGTTCGAGCAGGTGGAAGTGGTCCGCACCAAGCCGCCCCGGCCGACGGAACTGGAACCGGGAGCGCCGCGACCGGGACTGCCGAGATTTCTCCACGCGGAATCCGGTCGATGGCGCGCGCATCTGGCCGGTTGGCGAGGCGATGCACCCGGCCTGGCTGCATGGGTGCTGTGCGAGGCGGGTCGCGCCATGGGCTACCGCGTGCAGTCCAGTTTCCAGACCACGCCGGTGGGCCCCGGCCGCCGCGCCTGGAGCCAGGTGCTCTTCACCCGGCTTCAAGCGGGAGAGGCGTCGCTGGCGGCGCAGACGCCCTACGGCGAGGCGGACCTGCTGCTGGGCATGGATGCGGTGGAGACCCTCCGCGCGATCGGACCTGACCCTTTTCTTCGCGTGGCGGATCCCGAGCGCACGTGGGTGGTGGCGAACGACGGCCCCCTGGATGATCAGGTGGACGAGGCGCGGGTGCGCGCCACGCGGGAACTGGATGAGGCGGTGCGGTTGGCCTGTCGTTCCGGCGATGGATGGGTGCGCGACATTGCGGCGGTGTGCCGCCGCACCTTCCTCACCGATCGGCTCACCGACCTGGTGCTGCTGGGCGCCGCCTTCCAGCGGGGACTGGTGCCGGTCTCCGTTCAGGCGCTCGAGGCGGCACTCCGGCGGGCGGAGCAGCGGGGCTTTGGCCGTTGCCTCGATGCCATGCGCTACGGACGTGCCCTGGCCGCCGAGTGGGCCCCGGGCGAGGAGCCTGCGCCTCGGCGCGATCCCGATCATCCGGTGGCGCTGGTGCGTCGCTTCCTGCTGGAGATTTCCCGCAGCGGCCTGCTGGGTACGCGAGCCGCAGCCCGGCTGCGACCGCTGTTCGGCCAGTTGCTCCGCCGGACGAACGCCTGGCGGCGTGACCCGGACATGCTGCAGACGCAGCGAGACCTGGTGAACGGATTGCATCGCTGCTGGCTCTGGGGCGGCGTGAGCTACGCGGAGGCCTACGCGCGTCTTCTCGACGGACTGCTGGCGGTGCCCGGGCTCGCGGAACGTGCCGTGCTGCCCCTGGCCGAGGCCATGCTTGTCCGCGACAGCGTCTACGTGGCCACCATGTGCACGAGCCCCGAGCAGCGCCGCCTCACGCGCCGTCGCCTGGATGTCCGGCCCGCGCGGGGGGACCGCATGGAGCGGCGCTTCCTCTACCGCGTGGAGGGCACGATCCTGGGCCGCTTCGTCCGGCTGGACTTCCGCAGCAGCGACTGGCCCGCGCGATTGCTCCGCACGGTGGGTCATGCGCTGCCGCACGGCGTGCGGGGACGGCCCGCGGCCCGGGACCTTCGTGATGCGGTGGTCGAACTCTGTTCCCGTGCTGTGTCGGAGCCGGTGAGGGGTGCCGCGTTCGGTCAGGCTCTGGACCTGCTGCACGAGAGGGCCGCGGCCGGTGATCTGCACGGACTGCCTGCGGCGACGGTGCGGGGCTGGACCGCGCAGGCCATGCAGGGCGAGCGGCCCACGGCCTGACTTCAGCCGGCCTTTCGAGCCTCGTGACGCAGCTGGCCGCAGGCGGCGGCGATGTCCCGGCCGCGGCTGGCCCGGATGTGGGTGTTCACGCCGCGCGTGCGCAGCGTGTCCTGAAAGGCGTGCACCTGCTCGGTGGAGGGCCGGTGCCAGGGCAGGTCGGCGACCTCGTTCCAGCGGATCAGGTTCACGTTGGCGCGGATGGTCCGAGCCACGCGGGCCAGCTCCATCGCGTGCTCGATGGCGTCGTTGAAGCCGCCGAGCAGGATGTACTCCAGCGTGATCTCGCGTCCGGTCTTGCGGAACCACTCGTGGCAGGCCTCGAGCAGTTCGGGAATGGTGCTGTACTCCGCCCACGGAATGATCTGCCGGCGCAGCTCGTCGGTGGGCGCGTGCAGGCTCAGCGCCAGCGTGACGGGGATCTCGAAGGTCACCAGCTTGCGGATGGCCGCGGGAAGACCCACGGTGCTCACGGTGATGCGCCTCGCCCCGATGCCCAGGCCCCATTCCGCGTTGAGCGTGCGGATGGCGCCGGTGACCGCCTCGAAGTTGGCCAGGGGTTCGCCCATGCCCATGAAGACCACGTGGCTGATGCGGTCCACCCCCTCGAGGCGTCCGAGTCGCCACACCTGCTCCACGATCCGGCCCCGGGTCAGATTGCCCTCGAGCCCTCCGATGCCGCTGGCGCAGAAGCGGCACCCCACCGGACAGCCCACCTGGCTCGACACGCATGCGGTGCGTCGATCCTCGGCTGGAATCATGACGCACTCGGTCCGGCGCTCATCATCCATCACGGGCAGGGGCACGGCGCCATCGGGACGCGCCTCCGGCCACGCCATGAGGAGCTTCTGGGTCCCGTCCGTGGCCATCAGTTGCTTGCGCACCTCGCCCCGCTCGAAGGCCAGTTCCCTCGCCACCATCTCCCGGGCCGCCCTGGAAAGGTCCGTCATGGCGGCGGTGTCGATCACGCCGCGGCGATAGACCCAGTCCTGCAGCTGCCTCGCGGCGAAGGCGGGCAGGCCGCGCGTCTGCATCCAGCCGCGCAGGCCCTCGTCGTCGAGCTCGAAGAACCCCTCGCGCGGGGTCATGGGATCAGCCCGTGGCGCCGACGGTCAGGTCGACGGTGCGGTGGGGGATGCGGCGATCCTGCAGCCAGGCATCGAGCGCCGGTCCGCTGTCCTGACGCACCACGCGGCGACCGGTGGGATCCACTCCGCGGTCCCGCATGAGCTGCTTCAGGGTGCCGGGGAGCCCGAACTCCACTTCCTCGCGATAGATGTCCCGCTGCTCCACCTCGCCGCCGAAGCGCTGCGCCAGGTCCATGATGAGGTCATGCACCAGGTCCTCTGGAGCGCTGGCACCCGCGGTGATGAGCACGGTCTTCACCCCCTCGAACCACTCGGCGCGGAGTTCGCTGCGGTCGTCGATCAGCCTGGCGCGGGTGCCGACGTTCTCGCTGATCTCCGTGAGCCGGACCGAGTTGCTGCTGTTGCGGCTGCCCACCACCAGCACCAGGTCGGCATCGGGGGCAATGGCCCGCACCGCGCGTTGCCGGTTGGTGGTGGCGTAGCAGATGTCGCTCGAGGGCGGCTCCTTCAGCAGCGGGAAGGCCTGCTTGAGCGCCCTGATGATC
>JBILWQ010000109.1:0-6608 GCA_044369805.1 Phycisphaerales bacterium | reverse complement strand
TAGACCAGCTTGGACGGATCGTGGATGACCAGCTTGGGGATGTCGGCCGGGCTCTCCACCACCTGGATCGCCTCGGGCGCCTCGCCGCGCGTGCCCACGACCTCCTGGTGGTTCACGTGACCCACGAGCAGGATCTGGTAGCCCGCCTTGGCGTAGCGGATCGCCTCGTTGTGGACCTTGGTGACCAGCGGGCAGGTGGCGTCGATCGACGTCAGCCGTCGGCTCTCGGCCTGCTGGCGCACGGCGGGACTCACGCCGTGGGCGCTGAACACCACCATCGAGCCCTCGGGCACGTCCGTCAGGTCCTCGATGAACTTCACGCCGCGGCCGCGGAACCGCTCGACGACGTGACGGTTGTGCACGATCTCGTGATACACGTAGATCGGCTCGCCGGGGCACAGCTGCAGCAGCTGGTCGACCACGTCGATCGCCATGTAGACGCCGGCACAGAATCCGCGAGGGTTGGCGAGGATCAGCTTCATGGAGGATTCGGATCATAGCCCCGGCGTTGGTACCTTCCCGCCCATGACGCTCACGGCAACCGGACCGGTCGTGTGGATCGATGGACGCATCGTGGCCCCCGACGAGGCCATGGTCAGCGTCTATGACCACGGACTCCTCTATGGTGACGGCATCTTCGAGGGCATCCGGGTTTACGGCGGCCGCATCTTCAAGATGAAGTCGCACCTGGACCGGCTTTGGGGCGGATGCGAGGCGATCCGGCTCACGCCCGCGGTGTCCCGAAGCGAGCTGGAGCGGGCCCTGCGCGAGGCGGTCTCCGCCAGCGGACTCCAGGATGCCTACATCCGGCTGGTGATCACCCGCGGCAAGGGATCGCTGGGCCTCAGCCCCAACCACTGCCCACGTGCCGGCACCATCATCATCGTGGACCGCATCCACCTCTACCCGCCCGAGATGTACGCGCAAGGCATGCCGATCATCGTGGCGAAGCGGCCGCGCATCCCGGCGGCGTGCCTCGATCCGGCGATCAAGAGCCTGAACTACCTCAACAACATCCTGGCCAAGGTGGAGGCCATCGACGCGGGCGTGCATGAGGCGATCATGCTCAACATCGAGGGGTTCGTCTCCGAGTGCACCGGCGACAACATCTTCACGGTCAAGGATGGCGCCATCGCCACGCCACCGGTCACCGCCGGCATCCTGCGCGGCGTGACCCGGCGATTCGTCATCGACACCCTGGCCCCGGCCCTGGGCCTGAAGGTGGCGGAGCGCGCCATGCGGTTGGAGGATGTGCTCTCCGCCGACGAGGTCTTCCTCACCGGCACCGCGGCCGAGGTGATCGGGGTGTCGAGCATCGACGGCCGACGCATCGGCGGGGGCTCGATCGGTCCGGTCACCAAGCGGCTCGAGATGGAGTTCCATCGCATCGTGCGGACCGAGGCCCCGGAGGACTGAGGCATGGAGACGGGCAGTCTCAGGCTCGTCGACCGCCTGGTCATGGTGCTGGTGGGGGCCTGCATGATCCTCGGGCTCGTGCTGGCGGTCGGACAGGGTGCCAACGAGGGCCTCCGGATCATCATGGCGATCCTCGCCTCGGGCGTGGCCTACGGGCTCGTTCGGGGCTGTTTGCTGCTCCGTGGCGGTGCCCTGGCGCCGTTGGGCTGGGTGGGGGTCACGGCGGTGGCGGCAGCGC
The DNA here is from genome assembly GCA_044369805.1 of Phycisphaerales bacterium. Taxonomy (GTDB): domain Bacteria; phylum Planctomycetota; class Phycisphaerae; order Phycisphaerales; family SM1A02; genus SYAC01. The sequence goes on along the minus strand of JBILWQ010000109.1, from coordinate 4,954 downwards.
TGATGCTGGGTCTCTGGCTCATCCTCGTCGGTGGGCGTTCGGTCGCGCAGTCGGACGCGAGCCTTCGCCTGGAATTGCTGCTGGTCCTCGTGGCGGTCCTGGTCTGCGACGTGGCGTGGGCGACCCGTTGGCCCCTGCGTGGCCTGATGATCCGGGTGGTGGCCGCCGCAGCGCTGGCGAGCGTGGGCATTCCGCTGCTCCTGTCTCTCGTCGCCCTGGTCACCCAATCGTGGCGGGCCTTCGACCTTCTGGGCGGGGGTGCTCGTGGCGGCGGTTGGCTGGTCCTGGCGGTGCTGATCGGTCTGGTGGCCCATCTGGTGCTGCCGGCTCTGGGGAACTGGGAGCGGCAGCGGGAAGCCAGCCGTCTTGCAGGCATGGCCGATCGGGCCCTGGCCACGCTGCAGTGCCCACGCTGCGAACAGTGGCTCCAGATGCGCTCGGGGTTGATCGCGTGCCCCACGTGCGCCCTGTCCATCCGATTCGAGTTCAACGAGCCGAGGTGCCGTTGCGGTTACCCATTGCACCGACTGGCCGCGGCGTGCTGCCCGGAATGCGGCCGTGACGTGCCCACGAACGAGCGATGGGGCCGGGCGGCCCGCAGCGTCGACCGGCCGGCGGTCAGTCCGCCGGTGCCGAGCCCACCGTCAGCGTGACCGGCTTGGGCATCTCGCGGGGCGCCTCGGCATGGAGCCGACGCGGACGGTGCATGGACCAGTCGTTCACGCGAAGATCCGGGCTTGCGGGGCCGTCATGCACCTTGAGCAGGTCGTATCGGTTGTCGCGCTGGGCAGGCAGGAAGCCCGCATCGCGGATGAGCCTGCAGATCTCCGCCTCGTTCAGGCAGTGCGTGGTGCCGGCGCTGCTCACCACGTTCTCCTCCATCATCACGCTGCCCATGTCGTTGGCCCCGTGCCGAAGGCCGGCCTGGCCCACAAGGGGTCCCATGGTGACCCAGCTGCTGCCGATGCTCCACACGTTGTCCAGATGCAGCCGGCTGATGGCCTGCGTGCGCAGGTAGTCGGTGCTGCCGCTCATGCGCACGCGTCGTCCGAACTCCGGATGGCCTTCCTTCGATCCACCGCCATCGAGCCGCGCCACCACATCGCCCGGGAAGGGATCCTCCAGGCGGTCGCCGGGGCCCTCGCCCCAGTTCCTGGCACGTCCCAGCGGCGTGTTCTCGCGCTGGAAGGGCCAGCTGATGAAGGCCATGCAGCGGCCGCCGCCGTCGCGGGCGAAATCGCTCATGGCCCGGTCCTGCCAGGCCCGCACCTGCTCCATGTGGTGGATGCGGTCGGCGAAGCCCTCGATGTGGCCGAACATCATGGTGGCGCTGGTGTTCATGCCCAGGCGATGCGCCTCGCGCATCACGGTGAGCCATTCATCGCCGCTGCACTTGCCCAGGCCGATCTTGCGACGCACGGCCGGCGCGAAGATCTCGCCGCCGCCCCCGGGCACGCTGTCCAGGCCCGCGCTCCGCAGTCGGCCCAGCACGAAGGCCAGCTTGTCGGCCAGCGCGTCGCCGGGTGGATCGAAGAACCGCACGAACTCGATGAACTCGGGCGGGCTGAAGGCATGCACGTGCACCTGCGGGAAGCGGCCCTTGATGGCGCGGAGCAGGTCCTCGTACCAGGCCAGCGGCAGTCCCGGGTGCATGCCGCCCTGCATGAGGATCTGCGTGCCGCCGATGTCGACCAGTTCCTGGATCTTCTGCAGGATGCGGTCCACCGGCAGCACGTAGGCATCGGCGTCGCCCTCGTCGCGGCGGAAGGCGCAGAAGGTGCACCTGGCGGTGCACACGTTGGTGTAGTTGATGTTGCGGTCGATCACGTAGGTGCGGATCGCCTCGCCGTGCACCGCCCGGCATCGCTGGTCGGCCCAGAAGCCCAGTTCCGCCAGCGGCATCTCCACGAGCAGCCGGAGCGACTGCTCCGGGGTCAGCCGAGCCTCTCCGTTCACCACCGCCTGCAGCAGGCCGCGGTCGAACGCACTCAGTTGGGGCCGGGTCTCGGGCATTCGGTCAGTGTAGAAGCCACCGACGTCCGGGTCGACGCTACACGCGGAGCCGCTCCCAGCCAGGCTGCTGGAACCGCCACAGGAAGAGCAGTCCGCGCACGACCAGCTCGATGCTCAAGGCCCACCACAGGCCCGCCAGGCCCCACCCCATCCAGACTCCCATGCCCCAGGCCAGCGGCAGCCGCACGCCGTAGATGCTGCCCACGGTGATCAGCAGGATGGACCGAGTGTCGCCCACGCCGCGCAGTCCGTTGCGGAGCGTCATGCCCAGCGCGAAGAACACCTGCACTGCGCCGCAGGCGAAGAGCGTCCGGGGCACCTCCTCCAGGTGAACGGGTTCGGCGCTGATGGCGCTGGTCAGCAGTCGGCCCTGCGTCATGAACACCAGCCCCATGGGGCCCATGATGGCCATGCCTATTCCGGCGCAGGCCCAGATGGCCTTCCTTGCCATGCGAGGGTTTCGTGCGCCCAGGTACTGCCCCGCCAGCGCGCCCGCCGCGATGCCCATGGCGAACCCGGGCAGGAAGCTGAATGCCTCCCACTGCACCGTGATCATGTGCGCCCCCACCAGTCCCTCGCGCGGCGGCTGGCCCGTCTCGCCCCGGGCGATCATGCCGATGAAACCCATCAGGAAGAGGCTGCTGGCCCACATGGCCATGCCCTCCATGAAGTTCGGAACGCCCACGCGGGTGATGCGCTTGACCATGCCCGGGGTCGGCATCAGGTCGTGCCACTCCAGGCGGAGGTCCTTCACGCCGCGGCGCATGACCATGAGCGTGGCCAGGCCTCCGCACACGTAGCTGATCGCGGTGCCCGCGGCGATGCCCCACACGCCCCACGTGGCGGGATCGAGCGGCAGTGGGTGGGCAAGCGAGGCGCCACCGCCGCGCAGTTCCACGCCACTGAGCAGCCAGCTGGCCACCACGTTCACCACGTTGACGCCGATCGAGATCCAGCTCGGCCGCGCGGTCTCGCCCGCGCCGTGCAGGCACATGGTGCCGATGTTCATGAGCCCGCAGAAGGGCATGCTCCAGGCGATCGTGCGCACGTAGGTGCCGCAGTGCGCCTCGGCCTCGGCGGAGAGTCCCGAGACCACCGCCAAGGGATGCACGAGCGCCGCCATGCAGAGGCCCACCACGGCGCCCCACGCCAGTCCGAGCGTCACGCTCTGCCCGAGGGCCGCATGGGCATCGACGCGGTCGCCGCTGCCCATGGCTCGGGCGATGATGGCCTGCCCACCCACGCCCATTCCGGCGAAGGCGATGCCGGTGAACCACGCCACGTAGGTGCCCACGCCGATGCCGTCGAGCGCGGGCACCACGATCGACGCGGGCAGGTTGCCCGCGATCACCTTGTCGACCAGCCCCACGCAGGCGATCATGAGCTGCTGCAGCAGCACCGGCACGGCCAGGATCCAGATGGCCGCCCGAAGGCTCTTGCCCGCCAGGCGCCCGCTTCGGATCACGCCCTCCTCGACCTGTGCGGCATCGCTCTCGGCCGCGGTGATCAGGGGCTCGACCGGGTCATCGGGTCCGACCGCCGAATGCACCGGCGAACCGATCCGTTCGTCCTGGCGACCGCCGCTCACGGCGCGCGGCGTCCATGGCGGATCACGGGTTGGGACCCTTGCCCTCGGGTGCCCGACCATCGCCCACGTTGCCGAAGGGATCCTTCGGAATGGCCGCCGCGGGTTCCTCCATGCCTTCGGGCACGCCGGGCTGCTCCAGGTAGAGCGGCGCCCAGAAGGTGACGTGATCCCAGAAGCCCTTCTCGCGCCTGTACGTGGGGTAGAGGTACTGCAGCCTGCCGGCAAATGGCGTTCGGGTGCTCGCGTACCAGCTCAGCCAGAGCGGCCGGTCGAGACCGAAATCCTGGTCGGTCATCAGGTGAAGGCTGTCGAGCGCCGCCAGATTGACGCCCAGTTCGCGGGCGTCGAGCGAGGCCGCCAGCGCCTGGAAGGCGTCATCCGAGGGGTACTGACCCAGGGCGATCGCCAGCTCGATGCGGACGCTGCCTTCCTCGCCCTCGTCGATCAGGCGCGAGCAGATGGCCGTGGTGACCGAGGGGTTGTGCAGCCGCTGCATGGCCTTCGCGGCCGCCACGCGCACCTGCACCGACTTGTCCTTCAGCTGCTTCGCGATCAGCTCCGCATCCGCCGGCGCGCCGTGACGGCTCAGGGCCTCGATGGCCGCGACCCGCACCAGCGGATCCGTGTTCTCCTCGATGTACAGCCGGTACATGTTCACGTAGGCACGCTCGAATCCGAAGTCGGAGTTGGCCAGCAGCAGCGTGCCGCGTCTCTGGTTCTCGGCATCCCGGAAGTCCAGCGCCCACTGCGTCGCCTGCTGCGGGGTGGGCGGGTTGAAGCTCTCGGTGAAGCTGGCGAAGTCGCTGCTGGCAGTGTCGCATCCCGGCAGGCACGCGAGGAGAGCGAGGATGACGGGCCATGCGAGGCGGGGCGGCATCGGAAGGCGAGTATAAGTGTCGGCGATGGAACTCCGCCTCCACGCGTTCGAACTGGGTCGCTGCGCCACCAACGCCTACGTGGTCGCGCCTCCGCACGGACAGGGGGACACGTGCTGGATCGTCGATCCGGGGGAGAACCCGGCTCCGCTGCTCGCCTTCCTTCGCGATGCTCCGCTGGATCCTGAGGCCATCCTGTGCACCCATGCCCACGCGGACCACATCGCGGGGATCGACCAGGTCCGCTCGGAGCTGGGGGACCTGCCCGTGCTGGTGCACGCCCTCGAGCGCGACTGGTTCAACGACCCGGAACTGAACCTCTCGCTCTTCATCGGCGAGCCCAGGACCGTGGCGCCGCCCACCGGGGAATTGCGCGGCGGCCAGCGCCTGCAGCTGGGGCCCATCGAGTGGGAGGTCCTTCACACGCCGGGTCACTCGCCAGGCTCGGTGACCCTGCACTGCCCGGCCGCCGCCACTG
>JBILWQ010000312.1:0-2802 GCA_044369805.1 Phycisphaerales bacterium | reverse complement strand
GTAGAACGCCTTGCCGACGTGGTCCTTGTAGTGCTGGGCAGCCAGTTCCTGCGAGATCTGCATGAGCTTGCAGCCGACGACCTGCAGGCCCTTGTCCTCGAAGCGGGTGATGATGCGCCCCATGAGGCCCCGCTGGACGGCGTCGGGCTTCAGGATGATGAGCGTTGTTTCCATGGATGTGTCTCCTGGTTGGGGGTCTTGGAAGGGCAGGAAGGATAGCGGATTTCCCGACGTTCCGACGATGTCCACGGCGGAAAAGGGGCAGTCGGTGGGGCGGAAACGCCGAAACTTGGCATACTGCCTTTCCGACATGGAGGTCTCATGCAAGGCACGGAAGCCGCGGTGATGGATTCTTCGAAGCGTTCCCAGGGCAACTTGAAGCCCGCCGGCAAGCGGCGAGGCTCCACCGCCGAGGAGATGGCGGGTCGCCAGCGCGACATCAGCGTCAGCGAGTTCTTCGCCAAGAACCGCCACCTGCTCGGGTTCGACAATCCGCGCAAGGCGCTGCTGACCACGGTGAAGGAGGCGGTGGACAACAGCCTCGATGCCTGCGAGGAGGCCGGCATCCTTCCCGAGATCACGGTGATCATCGAGGACCTGCAGCCGGACCGGCCTGCCACCGCGAAGAGTTCGCGCTACCGCGTGACCGTGGTCGACAACGGGCCGGGCATCGTGCGCAAGCAGGTCGAGAACATCTTCGGCCGCCTGCTGTACGGCAGCAAGTTCCACCGCCTGAAGATGAGCCGAGGGCAGCAGGGCATCGGCATCAGTGCCGCAGGCATGTACGGGCTCATCACCACCGGCAAGCCCATGGTGATCCACACCAAGCCCGGCGCGAAGCAGCCCGCTCACCACATCGAGCTGGCGATGAACACCAAGACCAACCGCGCCGAGGTGACGCTGGACAAGGAGACCGGCGACTTCCCCCCGCAGCGGCTGCGGGGCCTGACCGCGGGCACCAAGGCTCTGGCAGCCGAGAAGGGCGGGCTGCTGGATGCCGAGTCCTACCGCAGCGGCACCTGCGTCAGCATCGAGCTCGAGGGCCGGTATCAGCGCGGCCGCGGGAGCGTGGACGAGTTCCTGGAGCTGACCGCGATCGCGAACCCGCACGGGCGGTTCGTGTTCGTGCCGCCCAGCCGCGCGAGCGCCGACGACGAGAGCGACGCACCGATCCTGGCCAAGGCCGAGGCTGGCGCGGCCGCGGCGGCCACCGAGACCACGGAATCGCAGGGCGTCACGGTGTTCCCTCGCGGCGTGCAGGAGCTGCCGCCCGAGACGCGCGAGATCCAGCCACACCCCAAGGGCATCGAGCTGGGCACGCTGCTGCAGATGCTCAAGGACTACGAGGCCACCGACAAGGGCACGCTGTTCAACTTCCTTCAGGAGAGGTTCTGCCGGGTGAGCGCGGCCACGGCGGGCACGCTGTGCGAGAAGGTGGGAGCCACCAGCCGGCGGAAGGTGTCGGATGTGGAGCCTCCGATGGCGGAGAAGCTCTTCGACGCCTTTCAGGACGCGAAGCTGGCGCCGCCGCCGACCGACTGCCTGGCGCCGATCGGCGTGCGGCAGCTGCTTGCCGGCATGCTCAAGGGCGTCCGGGCGGAGTTCTACGCCGCCAGCAGCCGCGAGGCCGAGGTCTACCGCGGCCGGCCCTTCCAGATCGAGGCGGCCATCGCCTTCGGCGGCGATCTGGCCGCCGACGAGCAGGCTCGCGTGATCCGCTTCGCGAACCGCGTGCCACTGCTGTTCCAGCAGAGCGCCTGCAGCAGCTTCAAGGCGGTGATCGAGACCAGCTGGCGCAACTACAACCTGCAGCAGCCGCGAGGCGGCCTGCCCGTGGGACCGCTCGTGATCATGATCCACATGGCGAGCGTGTGGGTGCCGTTCACCAGCGAGAGCAAGGAAGCCATCGCCGACTACGACGAGATCCGCAAGGAGATGCGGCTGGCCCTGATGGAGTGCGGGCGCAAGCTGGGCACCTACCTGAACAAGCGGCAGCGCATGCAGCGCGAGAGCGAGCGTCGCGACGTGTTCGAGCGGTACATCGGCGAGATCAGCAAGGCGCTGCATGAGATCGCCGGCACCGACGCGAAGCGCGTGTACGAGGCGCTGGTGAAGCAGGCCAAGAGCCGGACCGCCGTGGCTGACCAGGTGCTCGACGAGGACGGCAAGGTGGTGAAGGACGAGCCCGTGGACCAGGAGGGCGTGGTCATCGTCGATCGAGGGCTCGCGCCTGGTGCAACGCCGGCCGCGCCAGCGGTGGCCGAGGCCCCGAAGCGGAAGCGGTCAGCCCCGCCGGCCCCGAAGGGTCGCGGCAAGGGTGCGGGCGAGGGTCCGGGACTGTTCTGAGCACGCAACGAAGGAATCGAGACCATGGCGAAATCAGGCAAGGCGGGTGGCCGCAAGGAACGCGACCAGCGCACCGAGCGCAAGATCGTGGAGATGGCCGAGTCGGTGGCGAAGTCCGCCCTCGGTGGCCGTGAGCCGCAGGTGTCCGTTCCCACGCGGGCCCGCAGCAACACGATCTGGAACAAGCGCAAGGGCATCCTGGAGATGGGCAAGGCCAGCCAGGACCGTCAGCTCTTCAACCTGAACCAGGCCAAGAGCTTCATGCAGACCATGCTGCACGGCAGCAGCGTGAAGGACCTGATCGCCGCCGACAAGACGCTCAGCCTCCGTGGCATGTTCTACAAGGGGCTGCACACCGTGGCCGGCACCAAGGAGAAGACCTTCGCCGATCAGGACGAGAGCGACGGCATCCTGGAGGACCTCGAGGTGTCCCTGGGGGCCCTGCGCGAGGAGCTG
>JBILWQ010000311.1:0-2808 GCA_044369805.1 Phycisphaerales bacterium | reverse complement strand
TCGAACAGCTCGACCCGGCAGCCGAACCGCTCCAGCATCGCGGCGGTCCAGTCGCCCTCAAACCCCCCGGCATCGATCACGACGTCGTCTGTGGTGACCGGGAGCGCGTGCAGGAGCTTGTTTCCCCCCGCGCGGTAGAAGTCGCCGATGGGACCTTTCCGCGTCTGACGCGCGCGGTCCTGCCGGGCCTGCAGCATGCGGATGAGGGTGGTGTGGAGTCCCATGGTGGTTGGGGGCGACCCGCCCGCCTCAGAACGTACCCCAATCCGGCGGGATGCAGTCGGCGTTCACGAAGTTGTCTGCTGCGCGCACCACGCCCGGGCCCAGTGCGTGTCGTCCGTGCGCGAGCCACGCGCCCCACCAGTAGAACGAGCTGTTGTTGAAGACGTGGTGCCGGCAACGGGTCATCAGCCACAGGTTCGCGAGCGCGCCCCGGAAGCCTTGGTCCTCCGTCACGAAGGTCGTTCCCGGGGGCAGTTCCAGCGAGTCGAGCACCGACGCCCGGTGGGTGCAGAACACGAAGACCCGCGCCGAGGGTGCGTGCGTCGTCACCTCGGCGATCGCCGCGGCCTGCGCTCCCAGCGGCTTCGTCCGGCCGTCACGTGCGTTCGCCGCGGGATTGCGGTCCTCCTCGTAGAGCCGGACGCCGACCGCCACCGAGTCGCACGCGGCCATCTGGTCACCGAGTGCCCGCATGCGCGCGTCGTTCGGAGCCGGAGGCTGCAGTTCCTCGCGCAGTTCGCCCGCGATGCGGTCGAAGTACCGCGGGCTCTGCCAATAGCCCTTCATGAACGTCTTGCGCCGAACCGTGAACGCGGCCGCCTCGGGCAGGAACCGCTGCGTCGGCTCGGCGAGGAAGTCTGCCCATGGCGCGTGCCGCACCACGGTCCGCCGTCCGAACCGGAACGGCTTGCACCAGCCGTCCATGATGCCGAATGCGCGCTCGCCCACGGTTGCCAAGCGCGCTCGGACCCGCAGCGGCGCGAGTTCATACCTCCGCTTGAAGCGCCGATCGCGCGCAAACCCGGTGCGGTCATCGAGTGCCAGCGCTGCTCCCGACGCACGCGCAAGCGCTGTGCCCGTGGCGTATTGGAAGAGCTGGTTTCCAAGCCCGCCCTTGAGTTGCACCACGAGCGTGGGTCCCATGTCGATGCCTGCGGCGATGTCTCGAGAATAGCCTAGGATGGACTGGTCCAAGGGAATTCGCATGCGAGTCGAGGCGCTCATCATCAGCATGCGCGACCAGCCTGCGCGCGAGGCGCAGGTGCGGGCCATCCGCGAAACGTGCCCCGTGCCCAGCAGCGTGGTGGCCGCGGTCGATGGGCGTGCGCTCGGCAAGGCGCAGCTCACGCGGGCCTTCCGGGCGGTGCGCCACCGGCCTGCCTACCCGTTCCCGCCGCGTCCAGGCGAGATTGGGTGCTTCCTGAGCCATCGTGCCGCATGGCAGGCCATCATCGACCGCAGGCTCGACGCCGCACTCATCCTCGAGGATGACGTCGAACTTCGTCGACCGCGATTCGATCCGGCGTTCGCGTTGGCATGCGAGGCCGTGCGCACCCACGGGCTGGTGCGCCTGCCGCTCATGGAGCGTGCGGGCGCGGTAGCGCGCGCACGATCTGCGCCGACGGTCTCGCGGCCCATCGTGCTCCCGCTTGGAACCCAGGCGCAGGTGGTGTCCGCAGACGCTGCGCGCCGTCTGCTGGAAGTATCCGAGCCGTTCGACCGCCCGATCGACGTCTTCCTCCAGATGCGCTGGGTCACCGGCGTCCCGTCGTGCGTGGTTTCGCCGTCTGGCGTGCATGACGCGACATCACGGGTCGGCGGCTCGACCATTCAGGCACGCGGAAGGCCGTTCGGGGAAGTGCTCTCGCACGAGATCCGGCGCCCGCTCTATCGCGCGGCGATCCGGGTGCTCGGCGTGCGTGCATGGATCACGGGTGAACCGCGCGGGGGCGCGTAGCGGGCGCATGGGCGTCGCCTTCCTGCAGTACGGGGTTCCGAGTCGGCCCTTCATGCGGCTCGCGGACGTAGGACTTGCGGGTTGCGACTGGCGCGGGTCGAACAACCCGGCTCCGGCAACGGTCGCGGACCTCGGCCAGGACGACCACGTCGTGGTCGGCGTGTCATCCAAGGCGATCCTGTCGCGGCTCGGCGGGACACGATGCCGGGTCTCGCTCTGGCTTCGCGAGCCGCCCTGCGTGCAGGGGCGCTTCTACTCGGTGCTGCCCTGGATCGGCCGACGCTGGCACCGCATCCTCACGCACCAGGCTTCGCTCGCTACGCGCTGCCGCAACGCGCTGCTGGTTCCCCACGGCGGCACCTGGGTCAAACGCCCGGTCGATGCCATGGCCCCGCGCACCGCGCGCATCGCGATGATTGCATCCGCGAAGGCATCGACGGAGGGCCATCGACTGCGCCACCGCATTGCCGCCTGGGCATGCACGGCGGTGCCTGACATGGCGCTCCTCGGGCGCGGGTACCGAACGCTTGAAGACAAGGTGGAAGGGCACCTGCCATTCATGTACTCGGTGGTCATCGAGAACGGTTCGTATCCGGGCTACTTCACCGAGAAGCTGGTCGATTGCCTTCGCTGCGGCAGCGTCCCGATCTACTGGGGCGACCCCGAGGTGGGCCGGCACTTCGACATGGACGGGATCATCGCGTGCCGCGACGAGGGCGAGCTGCGCGCAGCCATCGCGGCCGCGGACGTATCCGGATTCGAGTCGCGCCGGGCCGCTCGCGTCGCCAACGCCGCGATCGCCGAACGGTATTCCGATCCGTGTGCGCTGGCGGCCGCGGCGCTCCGCG
>JBILWQ010000310.1:0-2818 GCA_044369805.1 Phycisphaerales bacterium | reverse complement strand
CGGTCCTGGGCCGCTTTCGCTTCGCTCTCGCGGCCCAGTCCCGTCCTCGCCACGCAGGTCGTCCCGGGTCCCTTGCTCGCCCGTGGCGACGCTGCGCGGCGCCACGGTCTCGCTCGGCCCGGTCCGCGGCGTTGTTCGGATCCCCCGGCTGCGCCGGGGGATGGCGAATCCCTGGCATGCGTCCGTTTTCTTCGCTCGCCCGCGGCGACCCGCGAGCCGCCTCACTTCGCGGGCAGCAGCCGGGCCAGCATCTGCATGGCTGGCCCACTCAGGGCCAGGAAGCGATCCGCGAGGGCATCGAAGGCCTTCACGAACTCCAGCATCTCGGCGATCTTGCGCCGATGGGCTTCGGCCTCCTCGTCGCCGCCCGAGGGGGCCTGCAGGAGTTGCGAGAGCCTTCCGGACAGCGGCTCGATCTCGCGTCGCTTGCGGGATCGGGCCACCGTGGCGAAGAGCTTCCATACATCCTGTTCAGCCGCGTAGTAATCCTTGCGGTCCTTGGGACTGTGCGTCCGCGTGATCATGCCCCAGTCCACGAGGGTCCGGAGCGTCATGCTGGCATTGCCACGGCTGATGTCCAGCCGCTCCATGAGCTCATCCGTGTTCAGCGGCTTCCCGATCAGCCAGAGCAGGGCGTGGACCTGCGCCATGGTGCGGGGAACACCCCACGCGGAGCCCATCTCGCCCCAGCAGCGAATGAAGTCGACCAGCAAGCCCCCAGACGGGGACGCGCCGCGGCCTGCGGGGGCCGAACTGTCATCAACTGAGGAGCCGGTTCCGCCCCGCACGATCGCTTCCTTTCAGGTTCAGGGGTTGGCCTGAGGCGAGGTGTCGATCACGAGCTGGTCCCACCAGATCTGGTACGCCCCCACGATGCCGGCGGAGAACGTGACCACGCGCACGTACACCACGTTGTTCCCGTTCTCGTTCACCACGAAATTCTCGGGTGCGTAGCCAAAGGGCGTCGTGGCGATGCCGCGGATCTCGGGCGAGCCGTTGATCGGCGGCGTTCCATCGACGAAGCCGAAGGCGAGATACCGCCAACGCTGGTAGCGGTTGTCGTAGGCGTATGCCATGGCCAGCGCCTGCCCATTGATGCTGCCGGAATTGTTTCCGGATCCGCTCTGGATGCCCGTGGACACCTTGCCGTAGCCGAGCACGGCCAGTTCAAAGAGCTCGCTCGGACTGTTCACGCGGAGCCGCCCGCGAAGCTGCAGATCCGTGATCAGGCCACTCGCCGCGTAGACCAGGGGGCGGCCGTAGCCGGCGCCCGTGCTGCCACGGCCACGACGCACGGCGCCCACGCGGTAGGAAGCGCCGTCCAGCGCAGCGGCATCGAAGATGGACGATGCGATGCGGAGACCGTTGATCACCGTGATGTCGAAGAAGACGCCGCGGGGATAGAACTGGGTGAACACCACCTGCTGCAGGCAGTCCACGGCCTTGGGGAAGCCGCCCACCAGGTTCGTCTGGCTGTTGAGCGGGGGCGCGATCAGGTCACCGAAGGCCACGACGAAGAACGAGTTGTTCTGCGTTCCAGGCAGGGCAATGCCCGGGGCCAGGTTGCACTGCGGAATGGCCGAGTCGATCGGCACCGGCAGCCCGTTGGAACCGATCACCAGGTTGCCATCAACCCAGAGCTGGTTCGCGAACACCTGGCGAATCCGCTCGCCGCTCACGGCGGAGCCCAGCGAGGCCTTGGCGACCGCCTGGATGCGGCAGGCCAGACCAGCCACCATGGCGGTGGCGCCGCTGGAATCGCCGAAGAACTGCTGGTACGAGCGAAGCTTGTTCACCTCGAGCGGCGGCGTGCCCGGGGGGGTGGTCCCGTTCCAGAGCGTGCCGGCCCCCAGCGTGCAGATGCCTGTGCCCCAGCCCGAGACATCCACGCCGGCGCCCGTGCCGACGGAGCCGGAGTAGTTGCTGCTCTTGTAGCGGCAGTACGAGTTGCCCGGGGCGATGACGCCCGGATTGGCAAGCGTGTTGGGGGCTGGGGGAGGAGGCTTGGCGCCCGAGACCGGGGTCGGCGTCTGCGGACCCGGCCAGACGGAGGACACCAGCACTGCGTTGTTCGCGCCGCTGGCCGGTGCGAGCGTGAGGAAGCCGCCATTGCCGGCCGCAACGATGTTGGTGATGCCGAGGCTGGCAGTCACGCCCAGTAGCACGTTGTAGGTGGCCGTGGAACTAATGGTGGCTCCAGCCCCAAGCTCAATGGGGATGCAGAGCACGTCGCCCACCGCCAGGTCCTCGCCTGCCGAGACGATGGCCGTGGCGATGCGACCAGCCTGTGCGCTCGTGGCAGCGGGATAGAACACGGCGGACGAGGCTGGCGCCACGCCCGTGATGCCGATGCCGTTGTCCGCGGCCACCAGCACGCCGAGCACGGCGGTGCCGTGATCCGGATCGATCTGGCCGCCGGGCTGGATGAACGGGGTCTGGCCTGCCTCGACGGTGACCTGCCCGACCAGATCCTCGTGGTTCACGTAGGCGGAGTAGTCGATCACGCCCACCCGAACGGTCTGACCACGTGCCTGGGCCGCGGTGACCGGCGTGCCGGTCTCCGCGTTGGAGAGTTGCAGGGCGAAGTTCTCGAAACCCTCGATGTCCAGGCCACCACCGCCGTACTGGCAGTTGATGAAGGCCTGGGTTGCGTTGAGGGCAGGCTGCGTGCCGACGGCGCTCAGCGGGACCGGTCCCGCGATCGTGCCCACGGGGCAGTTGGCGATGTACTGGGCCGTGCTGTTGGCCACTGGCTTCTTTGTCGTGAAGAGCTGGAGGTTTGTGGCCGTGGATGTGGCCGGATTGGTGACGGCGTTGA
>JBILWQ010000309.1:0-2819 GCA_044369805.1 Phycisphaerales bacterium | reverse complement strand
AGGCCGATGGCACCTACGACATGGCTGCAGCCATCTTCGGACGCCCGCACCTGACCAACACCTGGTGCCTCTGGTGGGGCGTGGCCATGATGGTCACGGCCAGCATGGTGGGACTGTTCGCGAAGCCGCAGGTGCTCATCTCCGCCTTCGCAGGCCTCTTCAGCCGCAAGAGCGCCGCCAACGACTGCCTGCGCGACATCGAGCTGCCCCTGAAGTGGAGCCTGATCGGCATTCCCGTGTTCAGTGCCATCATCATCTGGCTGAACTGGATGTGGTTCGGCGTCGACCCCATGCTCGGTGCGCTCTCCATTCCGCTGATCATCGTGCTCACGCTGATTGCCGCCAACGCAACGGCACTCACCAGCACCACACCGACCGGCAGCCTCTCGAAGATCACGCAGTTCACCTTCGGATCGCTGCAGCCCACGAATCCCGGCACGAACCTGATGACCGCGGGCGTGACCACCGAGGTGGCCAGCAACGCAAGCAACCTGCTCATGGACATCAAGCCCGGCTACATGCTCGGTGCCAAGCCCCGGCAGCAGGCGTGGGGCCACTGCATCGGCATCTTCGCCGGCGCGCTCGCCAGCACGCCGCTCTTCTTCCTGCTCTTCATGAACAAGTGGAAGCCGGATGGCCCGTCCATCGAGTCCACGATCACCGAACAGTGGGCAGTGCCGGGCGCCATCCAGTGGGCCGCCATCAGCAAGGTGATCGAGGGCATGGGCAAGGCGGGCACCATGGATTCGACCGTGATCACCGGCGCCGACGGCATCGCGAAGCTCTGGGGCGTGCTCCCCGTCTCCGCCGCGTGGGCCATGCTCGCGGGCGCGATCCTCGCATTCCTCCTCGAGATCGCGCGCATCGCTCGCAAGGGACGCTTCCCCATCTCCGCCGTGGGCCTGGGCCTTGGCGTGGTGCTTCCGCCTGAGAGCACCATCATGATGTGGCTTGGCGCAGCGCTCTTCACCTTCTTCGAGCGCAGGTACCACGAGCGCATCGGCGAGTTCGGCCATCGCCTCTGGGTCGACTCGAAGGAAGCCGTCTGCGCGGGCCTGATCGCGGGCTGGGCACTGCTGGGCATCGGCGATGGGATCATCGCGGCCGTGACGGAATTCCCCGAGACCGAGGCGGAAGTCGCCGCCCTGGAGAAGGCCACAGACCAGGCGCCACCCTCCACCACCCCGCCGCCCGCCCCGAAACCCTGACGATCACTCCTGCGCGGCTTCCAGCAGCGCGGCATCGTCATCGGCATCGCGCGCCGTGATGGCCACGTCCAGGTCGCTCACCAGGCGCCACGCATGCTCGACCAGGGTGTCGATGGCGCGCATGGCGTCAAGGTGCGCGTTCGCGTCACCCACGCTCACCTTGCCCTCGCCGGTCGCCTCGAGCGTGCCGAGTCTGGCCGCCTGACGCCGACGGCCAGCCTCGCGAACCAGCTTGCGCATGGCGGCGGCAGGAGCCTCGCCCTTGGGTGCCTCAAGCCACGCGGCTGCCGCAATCACGCCGGCGCTGGCGCGGTCCACGAAGTCATGGAAACTGCCGTGGGGGTTGGGCGGCGGCTTCAGGTCATCGCGCTGCAGCATGCGGCGGATGGCCTTGGCGTGCTCGAGCGCCTGCAGGCTGGCGACCTGACGCTCCATGTCGCTGGAGGAGAGCCCCTCGGTGCCCGCATTGGCCGCGGCCACGCGAAGGGCCCGGCCCGCGTTCCGGAGGTCCTCGAGCAGGGCCGCCGGCGGCGCCGACTGACCATGCATGCGGGCGTCGGCCGCGCGGAGCGCCACGGCGCCCATGGCGGCCACGCCCCGCCGAAGTCCCTCCAGCACCACCGCGGGCACGCCACCGCCGATCTGGTCGATGTGACGAAGCAGCGCCGGGCCCCGGTCAGGCACCCACGCGACAAGCCACCGGGACAACGGCCGGGCCATCGCGCATCCGACCACGGCACCCAGCAGCGTGAACGAGGTGTGGAAGAGAGCCAGCGAGATGGCCCCGTTCCCATCGCCCCATCGCTCGGCCAGCGTCTCCAGCAGATGAAGCGACGGCAGCGCCACGACGGCCGACACCAGCGAGACGCAAATCCACGCCACACCCACCCGCGCGCCCGCGGCCCGCGAGAACGGCACCACCAGCAGAGCCGTGCTCGTGGTGCCCACGCTGGCGCCCACCACGAAGGGCGCCGCCACCCGGAACCCCACGCCACCCTCCACCAATGCACTCATGGCGATGGCGATGGGTGCGGCGCTCGATTGCATGAGCGTGGCGGCCACGGCCCCCGCCGCCAGCAGGGCCAGTTCCGAGCCCAGCCCGGTGCCCGAGGCATCCATGAGCCCGAGTGATGTGACCAGAGGCGCCATCACCGGGCGCAGCAGGTTCAGGCCCGCAAGGAGCAGTCCGAAGCCGGCCATGAAACCGCCCGCATCGCTCACCCGACCGCGTCCCAGGAACCGCAGCAGCGCGCCAACCAGCAGCATGGGCATGAACCAGGGGAACCACGCTCGCCCCACGCCAGTCAGAGCCACCAGCCACGAGGTGCTGGTGGTGCCCACGGTGGCGCCGGCCACGATGCCGATGGCCGCCACCAGAGTGACCAGGCCTGCCGCGGCGAAACCCATGGTGGCCATGATGGTGGCGCTGCTCGCCTGCATGGCCACGGTCATGGCCACACCAAGCACCAGGCCTGCCCACGGCCCGCCCACGGTGCGCTGCAGTCGCGACCGAAGCGCTTCGCCGCTCAACTGCCGCAGCGACTCGGTCATCAGGCTCATGCCCAGCAGGAAGGCGCCCACACCGCCTGCCGCCTGCGCCGCGTCACTCCA
>JBILWQ010000308.1:0-2831 GCA_044369805.1 Phycisphaerales bacterium | reverse complement strand
GCACGGCGAATCGCAACTTCTGCCACGCCTGGCGAGCCGCGTCACCTGAAGGCATGGCGGCCGGCGCCTCGCCCGAGGCGAGCCGCGCCGAGGACTGCGGGTCGATGCCCAGCGGCACCGCGATGGACGCCACGGCGGCGGGCGCATCGGTGTTGGCGGCGTGCAGCGCCCCATCCCTGACCAGAAGCGTGTTCGCCGAGCCACATCGCGCGGCGAGTTCGTCCATGGTGCCGCCGACCTCTCGCACGAAGCGCACCAGGTGCTCCTTGTGGGGCAGCGTGACGCTCAGCCCACACAGGTCGAGGGCCTTGAAGTCGAGCATGGCGGAGAGACTGGCCTTGAAGTGCTCCCACTCGGGTGGCACGGGCCACGGCACGTAGCAACCGTCGAAGCCGCTGGCCTCGAAACCGGCGTTGTGCAGGCGCGGGCTGAGCGAATGCTCGATGGGCCAGCCCACCACGCCGAACACGCGCGTGGCCGCGCTGACGCGATCGAATCCGTACTGTTGCCGCAGTTGCGGCACGGTGAGCTGGCCCGGCGCCGTGCCCATGTCACCCTGCGCCTTCGCGTAGCACAGGAAGCCGCCGAACTTCGGTGCCAGCACGCGCGACGCGATGCCCGGGCCACCCATGCAGATGACCACGGTGGGCTTGGGCGCCTGCCGCATCAGCTCGAAGGCCTCCAGGCAGTCGCGCACGCTGCGGGCACGCCAGGCCACCTTGGCCACCGCGCACGCGGGGTCCTCCCACATCTGCGCGAGCCGACGCATCAGGTCGGCGGGTCGCGTCTGGAAATCGTGAAAGCTCTCGATCAGCCCCGTCTTCAGGTCGCGCACCTGCCGGTCGTGGTCGACCGCCAGCAGCACCTTCTGCCGCAGGTTCGCGCTGCGCTGAAGGCACGACTGCTCGAAGTCGATGTATCGAGGGCCCACGGTCGCGGTACCGATCGCTTCCAGCATGCTCACGCGGTCGCTGTCCTCGCCCCGCCAACCGCCGCCCTCGGCCGCACCCCGTATGGTGACGATGCAGGGCACCGGGCTCTCCCGGACCAGCCTCAGGATGCCGGCGAGCCCGGAGGGATCCTCGGCCAGCGCATCCACCCGCCACTCGACCAGACGGGCGCCGGCGGCCACCTCGTCGGCCGCCATGCGGAGGGCCTCGTCAACCTCGCCGATCGCCTCCACGGGAATGGCCGACACGATCAACGTCATGCGCCGCAGTGTAGATGCCGCGACGCGTAGCATTCGACCATGCGCGACGAAGCCGTGGACCGGACTCTGGAGTGCCTGCACGCCAACCTGAAGGGCTTCATCCGCTTCGACGGTGACCGCGTGGCCATCAAGGTGATCGTGGCACCCGACGGTGCCCTGGTGGCGCCGGTGATGGAGTCGATGCTGCGCAGCGTGGACGTGGCCCTGGAACTGCCGGATGACGGCGAGGAGGGTCTGCAGGTCATGGTCACGCTGGAGCGGCTCGACCCCGAGGGGCCCATGGCCGGGCTCTGCGACCGATGGCGCGCCTATCACGGCGAACCCGAGGACGTGCGGTGGGCCCGCATGGTGCCGGATGCCGCGCGGCACATGCAGTGGTTCGTCGATGGCGAGGCTCTGCTGCAGCCGAATCCGCTTGCCAAGGAAGAGGCGGGGCTGCTGAAGGCCCTGAACACGGCGCCCCGGAGCTGCCTGAAGGCCCTCTGCATCACCGCACGCGCCCCGAGCGAGAGTCCGGTCGCGGTGGGTGTGGATCCGGGGGGTCTTGACATTCGGCGTGCCCACGACGTGGTTCGCGTTGCCTTCCCGGCACGGCTCGAGACGGCTGCCGCGGTACGCAGCTTCATGGACAGCACCTCGCCACCGTTCATGCCGGGCATGGCCTGATCGCCCATAGAATGATGTCTTCACCAGAAGGAGCCCTTCCATGGCCGACGGAAGCCACCACAAGAGTCAGAGCGCCCAGAAGTTCGCGGGCAGCCTGAACCACGCGATGATCGACGACGCGGCGGCCGACGCGGCTCAGGCGTGCGCCAACAACTTCGGCAAGCCTGGCTGCGACGACATCACGAAGTGCTACATCGACCAGCGCTACGAGGGCTACACCGCGGAGAACCAGGAGACCTGGCAGATCCTCTTCGATCGCCAGATGGCCTTCCTGAAGGACAACGCCAGCCAGACCTACCTGAGGGGCGCCGAGATCATCAACCTGCGTCGTGACCGCGTGCCGCCGCTGAAGGACATCAACGCCCGCCTGTGGCCACTCACGAAGTGGCAGAGCCGCGCGGTACCGGGCTACCTGCCACCCAAGGCCTTCTTCGCGTGCCTTGCACGGCGCGAGTTCCCGACGACGATCGTGATCCGTCCGAAGGAGTCGATCGACTACCTGCCCGAGCCGGACATCTTCCACGACATCTTCGGCCACGTGCCGCTGCATGCCGACGCGACCTTCGCCGACTTCCTGCAGACCTACGGCCAGGCGGCGCTGACCACGGACGACCCCGCGGAGACCGATCGCCTGGCCCGCCTGTTCTGGTTCACGGTCGAGTTCGGCCTGATCCGCGAGGGCGGCCGCCTGAAGGTGTACGGCAGCGGACTGATCAGCAGTCCCGGCGAGAGCCGGCACTCGCTGGAAAGCGCGGCGGTGGATCGGCGACCGTTCGATCTGGACCGGGTGTGCGACACCAGCTTCGAGATCGACCACTACCAGCCGATCCTGTATGTGCTGGAGAGCTTTGAGCAGCTGCGTGACGCCATGAACACGTACGCCGGACGACTGCTGGCGAAGGCTCGGCGCGCGGCGGCCTGAAGAGGGACGGGCCTACATATAGGACCTCGTGGC
>JBILWQ010000345.1:0-2845 GCA_044369805.1 Phycisphaerales bacterium | reverse complement strand
CGCGGGCTTTGCCGGCTTCGTTGTCGCGGTAGATGGTGGAGGAGTAGCCGATCTTTTCGAGGCTGAGCATGGCTGTCAGTGGCGATGGAGTGGAGCGGGAATGCCGACGATCTGGCAGGCTTCCCGTGGGCCAGGGGCCGGAGCCCCGGAGGAGGTTTCCCTCCCGATGCCCACACTGTAACCGCTTGCGGACACCACGGCCACCCATCAGGGGGTCAGTTCACAATTCGTCACCGACACATCCAGATCGCGTGCCACGTCCCGCCCATCAGCAGCGCCCCGGCCAGCCCTGACCACAGCGCCACCCGCAGCTCATGCTCACGGATCGCGGCGGCCACCAGCCGCTGCACGTCCTCCCGGCTCACCTGCCCAGCACCTGCCGGGCCCAGCGCTGCGCCCACCCCTCGCGGCGGCCCCGGTTCATCGCCAGCAGCTCGCGGGCCATCTGCCGGTGCTCATTGCTCGGGGCGCCGAACGCGGGGGCATCACCCAGAGCGTGCTCCACCATCAGATTGGCCGCGGCCCGCTGCAGCTCGGCGATCATGTGCTCTTGCTGGTGGCACACCTGGATCAGCTCATCGCACCACTGGGCCAGCTCATCGCGGCTGAGCCGGGCGGCCCTCTGCCGCTGGCTCTGCATCATCGCCTGCCTCGACAGGCTGAGGGTGAGATCGAGGCCGAGCATGACAGCCGCTGCAGAGATTCCCCAGTCTGGCGACGATCGGCCGTTCGTCACTGTTGCAACGGATCCCAGAGGGTCAACCTGCTGGGTGGTGGTGGGGCTGGGCCAGCGGATCAGGTGCTACTCAGGGCACCATGCCATCGACGTTCTGACCATGATGCTCGCCAGCCGGGGGATTCCCACCCCCTAGCCACCCATCTATCCGCCCCTCCCGCTCCGGGCAGTGCCAGGCCTGGGCCCGGAACCACTCCCGCCAGTCGGTGGAGCTCTTCGCCCCGTTGCACCGGCGGCAGGCCGGCACTAGGTTCGCGGCCACCGTCAGCCCGCCCCTGGAGCGGGGCAGAACGTGGTCAAGGGTGTCGGCCGGGTCGGCGCAGTACGCGCACTGACTGGCCCAGGCCTCGAAGATTCGGCGCCGGAACCTGGCTTTGGTGACTCGCTTGGGCTGGAGCTCGGTTTGGTCGATCTCGTGGCCGAAAGGCATCAGCGCTCAGCGATGATTGCCCATCCCGTGTTGCTGCCCTCCACCATCCACCGTGGGCCGAAGTTCCGCCGGCTGTACCTGGCGAACCGGGCCACGCCGCCCAGGGTCGCGCCGCTCACAAGGTCGGCCTCACCGAAGGGGTCGTGAACGATCAGGTGATCCTTCGTGTAGCCCACCACGATCAGCCAGTGGCCGCCGCCGGTCGGTGCCGACACAGGGCCTCGATGCAGGAACCCGACCGGCACGGGCACGCCGGCGTTGATCTGCTGCTCCAGCGTGGCGAACCCGGCCACCTTGGTGAACCGGGCCTTGATGCCGTAGCTGCTCAGCGCCCGGATCTGCGCGGTCGGGTCAGTTGTGTCGCCGTAGGACTGAACCCTCTTCAGGTATTGATCGTCGCCGTTGGCGCCTCGCAGGGTGCCGGGCTTGAGGTACTGCAGCAGCATGGCGCAGGAACTGCTGAAGCACATCCGGGCGGCTTGGGCACGATCGGCAGAGTCCATCTGCGCGAACCAGGGCACCTGCAGCGGGTTGCCGTAGCCGGTCTGCTGCTGCAGCTGCACCGGAGGGCGGCCGGCCACCGTCAGCCGCCCAGACTCCACCAACCCCCACACGCGGCGCGCCTCAGCCTGCCGGCGGTCAAGGTGCGGCACGCCAGGGCGGAAGTAGACCTCGCTGAAATAGGCCGCCGCTCTGGCTGGGTCCATCCCTGCGGGCCGATCCTCGAACACCCGAGTCCAGCCGATCAGCGAGCCCTGCGGCGGATCGTGCAGGCCGGCGTACTCCTCAGCGAAATACAGTTGCTGCCAGGCGTTGCCGCCCGGGTTAATCCCTTTGGCGATGGCAGCGGCTCGGGCTTTGTCGTAGGCGGTGCGCCGAACGCCGGTGTACTGCATAGCCCCGCGACCGGCACCAGAGCCGGCCTCGATCACGTCGAGCTTGTCAAGCAATGGCCGGCCGGTTTCGACGATGATGCAGCCAATGAACCCGCACGCCTCAGCTACGGTCAGCGGACTGATCTTGTTTTGGCTGAGACGCGAGACCTCGGGCCCCGTCAGGAATGTCAGCCATGATTGAAGATTGGCCAGCTCGTTCTGAGCCTCAGGTCTCGGCGCCGCAGGGCTCCCCTGTGCCCTCCACAGCTCGGTGAACTCCTGGCGTTGCTCATCGCTCAGCGACTCATCCAGCGCCTGCAGGGCAGCCAGCTGATGCGGGGTGATGGTGCCGGCGCGGGCGAGATGCTCAGCAGCAGCGCGGACGGTGGCGAAGGTCATGTGATGGAGTCGATGAAGTTCCGATCGGGCCGCAGGTTGTCGATGTTGGCGAGCATCGTTCCCCGGAACCCATCCATCAGCCAGATGGGGCGGTTGGCCTTGGCTGCAGTCTGCAGGCCGGAGACGTTCGACCGCAGCGCCCAGCTGTGGTCGGTGTCGAACACCTGCGGACCCTTGAATCCGGCGACGGGGGCAGGCCCGCCAGGGGCGATCCAGTCGGCACCGGTGCGGCGCATCCATTGCTGGCCGCTGGAGGGGCTCGCGCCACGGGCATAGCTGACGCCCACGGGTGTATCGGTGAGGCGCTGGACCTGCTTGACCACCCAGCCCTGAAACCAGCCGGTGCTGGGCCTGGTCAATTCGTTCCCGACCTCGAACAGCACATTGTCATAGCCCTCCAGGGTG
>JBILWQ010000307.1:0-2848 GCA_044369805.1 Phycisphaerales bacterium | reverse complement strand
GCGTGTGGAACGTGTGCGTGAACGCATGCGGCCGGATCTCCGCGGGCAGCCGGTCGGCCAGCCCCGGCACCAGACTCGCGCCACCACCCAGCACGATGATCTCCGGATCGAGCACGTTGCAGATCACCGCAAGAGAGCGCCCGAGCCGATCGATCCATCGATTCAGTGCGGCCGAGGCCACCGGATCGCCACGTCCTGCCGCCTCGGCGATCGCGGGCAGTCGATCCCCTTGCCTGCCCCCAAGCCGGACATGGTCCGCCTCGACCGCAGGTCCGCTCAGGAACGCCTCGAGGCATGGCCCGCGACCGCACCAGCACGCGGCCACGGTCCGCTCCTCCTCCGTCGCTCCCGGCAGCGGCATGTGCCCCCACTCACCCGCGATGCCATTGCAGCCCTCCACCACATGCCCACGCACCACCACACTCCCACCACAACCCGTGCCAAGGATCACGCCGAAGACGGTCTGCACGCCGCAGGCCGCTCCATCGAGAGCCTCGCTGAGCGCGAAGCAGTTGGCATCGTTGCTTCCCCTGACGGGACACCCGAGGCGCCGCTCAAGGTCCTCGCGGAACGGCTTCCCGTTCAGGCAGGTGCTGTTGGCATTCCGGTGAAGCCCCGAGGATGGGCTTGTGGAGCCTGGCCAGGCCACCCCCACGCCCGGCGCTCGCGGGGCATGGCGGATCGCGGCCCCCACCAGTCCAGCCACGGCCTCCAGGGTGCCACGGTAATTCCCCTGCGGCGTCGCCGCACGGTCACGCCACGAGATCGTGCCATCGGCCTGCAGCACGGCGCACTCGATCTTCGTGCCCCCGAGATCCACGCCGATCAGCGCCGGGCCGCTCACTTCCCCGCACCCAGCCTGGCCTGAACGAAGTCGCGCACCACCATCGCCGCAAGCTTGCCCACCCCTGCCGCATCGCCATCGCCGGGCATGCCCTCGCAGACATGCAGCGCCCTGACATCGAGCGTGGAGGCGAACCGATGCACGCAGCGACGCATTTCCTCCGCCTGCAGCCCGCTCGGCGTGGCCGCACTGGCCGGCATGCCGGCGACGGCATCGAGGTCCACCTCGAGCGTGATCGGCAGGGGGCCGACGTGACGCGTGACACCCTCGCAGGCTTGCTCGAGGGTGTGTTCGCCGCGCAGCAGGCTCTCGAGGGTGATGCCCATGAGCCGTGGGTCACCGTGCAACCGACTCCACATGTGCTCGTTCAGGTACGGCTCGTGCAGGCCCAAGGCGGCGTAGCGGGCCAGATGCCCCGCGGCCAGCGCTTTCGAGAACGGATTGCCGCTGTGTCGACCCTCATCCGCCCGCAGGTCGGCATGGGCATCGAGATTCACGCATCCCACGGCCGCTCCCACAGCCGCCCGCAGCCCCGCAAGCACGCCGAACGCATTCTCGTGGCCTCCACCGAGCACGATGGCGGAACGACCCACTTGAGCGATGGCCTGGACGGCCCACGTGACCCGGGTATCGACCTCGGCCACCAATCCGTGCAGCCTGCTCCGATCGCTGGCCCGCAGGGGATCCAGTCCCACACCCTGCTGCACCAGGTCCTGCACCGCGACCTCGCCGGCGAGGATCATTCGATCTCCGTGAAGGCCCGGGTTGTCCTGCATGGACAGAAGCCGCCGCAGCGCGGCCTGCGGCAGCGCCGCAGCCCCGGGACGGCCCATGTTGGCCCGGACCCCGAGATCGGAGGGCACGAGCAGGATGGCGAATCCGGCCTCGGGATGTGCCCGAAGCCCCTCGCTCAGGCCCGCGCCCGCGGGCAGCGTCCGGATCGACTCGCCGATCTTGCGTTCACCCTCGCGGCAGGGCGTCATCGAACGCACCGCATCGGCCGAGATCGCGCGAAGAAAGGCTTCCATATGCACGACATGCTAGCCATGGGCGCCCGCCGAACCCCGTATCCTTTCGATCCCATGCGAGAGCCGGACCTCAACAGCCCCGAGTGCCGCAAGGCCATGGATCACGTCCGAAGCCTGCTGTCCTTCATCGGCGAGGATCCGACCCGCGAGGGTCTGCTCGACACCCCGAAGCGGGTGGTGAAGGCCATGCACGAGCATTTCCGGGGGTACGCCATGGATCCCGCGGAGGCGCTCGCACGCACCTTCAGCGAGGTCGAGGGCTACGACCAGATGGTGCTCCTGACCGACCTCGACATCCAGAGCCACTGCGAGCACCACATGGTGCCTTTCGTGGGCAAGGCCCACGTCGCGTACATCCCCGACGGCAAGGTGGTGGGCCTGAGCAAGCTGGCCAAGGTGGTGGAAATCTTCAGCAAGCGGCTGCAGGTGCAGGAGAAGCTCACGGCCCAGATCGCCGAGGCGATCCAGACCCACCTGAACCCGCTCGGCGTGGCGGTGGTCATCGAGTGCCGCCACTTCTGCATGTGCTACCGCGGCGTGCACCAGCCCCGCGCGTGGACCACCACCAGCAAGCTCACCGGCATCTTCCTGAAGAACATGGCGACGCGAGAGGAGTTCCTCCGCCTGATCGCCTCACGCGGCCGGTCGAACGACTGATCCTCGCCCCCGGACAGAACGTCAGGGCGGCCCCATCGCGGGCCGCCCTTTTCGTACCATCGCGTCCCTCATGCCAGGCACAATGGACGACATCGTCGCGCTCTGCCGCCGCCGCGGGTTCATCTTCCAGTCCAGCGAGATCTACGGGGGCATCAACGGCTTCTGGGATTACGGGCCGCTGGGCACCGAACTGAAGAGGAACCTGAAGAACGCCTGGTGGAAGGACGTGGTGCAGGGGGAGTTGACGGGCCCCGACGGACACCCGGTGGACATCGTCGGCGTGGATTGCACCATCATCATGCACCCGCGGGTCTGGGAG
>JBILWQ010000306.1:0-2853 GCA_044369805.1 Phycisphaerales bacterium | reverse complement strand
GACGCTGGTCACCGTGCAGGATGGTGGTCTGGTCTTCGAGGCGGTGCCGCAGACCCTGACGCGCACCACGCTGGGAGAGGTGATGGCGGGGGACCCCGTGAATCTGGAGCGGTCCATGCGCGTCGACGCGCTCCTGGGTGGTCATCTGGTGCAGGGACATGTGGACGCCGTGGGGCATGTGATCTCGGTGGACCGCTCCGGTGGCGGATGGCGCACGCGGATCTCCGCGCCAGCGGAACTGGACGGGCTGCTGGTCGATCGAGGCAGCGTTGCGGTGGATGGCGTCAGCCTGACCGTGGCCGCCTGCGGGCTGGTTCGAGGTCGCGCTCATTCCCGAGACCCTGGCGCGGACCACGCTGGTGGATCGGTTGGCGGGCAGCCGCGTGAACCTGGAGGGTGATGCCTTGGCCAAGCTGGTGGCGGCCCAGGTGCGCCGGCAGCTGGCCGGACTCAGCGCACCTGCATCGCCAGCACGGTGATGTCGTCGATGTTCGCCGGGTCGCTTCGGCGGTCGATCAGATCGCCCAGCCGTTGCACGAGGCGGTGCACGTCGGCCTCGCCACACAGGGTTCGAAGCGCCGCCAGATGTCCTGGACCGGTTCCCCCGGCATCAGCCTGCGCCGCCGGGTCCTCGGGCAGCGCCGCCTCCAGGCCATCCGTGTGCAGCACCAGCCGGTCGCCGGGCCGGAGGTCGATCTCCGTCTCGACCCATCGCTCATCCTCGAACACGCCGAGCACGCCGCCATGCGTCGGCACCAGCTCGATCGAGGCGCCGCCTCGGAGGACAACGGGCGGCGGATGGCCAGCGCTGGCCAGGCGCAGCCGAAGCGTGCGCAGGTCCAGGATGCCGTAGATCGCCGTGGCGAAGCGCGTCTCGCGCCCCTGTCGCTGCAGCAGGTCGGCGTTCACGCGCGACAGGGCCTCAGCTGGCGGAATGATGCGGTAGTCGTGGCCGCGGATCTCCTTCGTGGGCAGGCCGCGGCTGATGACCATGGTGAGCAGAGCGGCCGGAATGCCGTGGCCCACCGCGTCGGCGATGAACAGGCCCAGGTGGTGTTCATCGAGCCGTCGCACGTCGTAGATGTCGCCGCTCACCCAGTGGCACGGTCGCCACAGCGAGGCCAGGGCGGCCCGGGGCAGATCCGGCAGCGTGCGAGGCAGGAATTCCCGCTGCACCTGAGCCGCCAGTTGCAGTTCCTCCTGAAGCCGGCCCAGATCGCTCCGCAGGTCCCCGACCAGCCGGTCGGAGCCGGCCGCCTGTCGTCGCAGCCGCAGGATCTCGGGCTGGCGTGCCAGCATGCCACGCAGCATGGCGGCCACCGAGGCCATGGGTGAATCGATGGACAGGGCTCCGGGGCCCAGACCCGCCGCGGTGCGGGCATCGGCCAGCACCAGTTGCGGCAGCGCCATGCGATCAGCACGGTCGAGTGCCTCGGTCAGGCCATGCGTGTCATCCCGGGCCTGGAGCAGCACGATCAGGGCATCGAGCCCGCCCGTCTCCATGCGGGCGGCGTCCGCCAGGCTCACGCCGGTGACGCGGGCCGCGGGTCCCAGCTCCTGCTGGAGCCGGCTGGCCACGGATCCGGCCTCGTCGCGGCGGCATGCCGACGCCGCCACGGCCAGGCGCCACGCGGATCTCGGCTCACTCGACGGCGCGTCTTCCAGCATTCGAAGCGAGTGTATCGGTGGAGACCTTCGACCCATGCAGCCACGCGAACGCTGCCGCGTCCACACGAGGCGCTGCGTGCTCGCCCGCGCCGCGGCGAAGGCCCTCGATCGAGGCATGCGCCAGCAGTGACTCGGCCGAGATGGGCTCGCGCGGCGCCAGGCCAAGCCACCACGCCGCAAGCCCACGCACCCGTTCCGCCGAAACCCCGGAGCGTCGCAGGCCGTCCAGTCCCTCGGCGCCGTCGCGCTTGGCCAGGCGCCGACCCTCGGCGTCGCGGACCAGTGGCAGGTGCCACCAGCGAGGTGGTGCGAAGCCCATCCGCCGCAGCAGGAGCGTCTGCAACGCGGCACTCTCGAGCAGGTCCTCGCCCCGGACCACGTCCGTCACGCCCAGTTCGGCATCATCCACGGCACACGCCAGCTGGTAACTGGGTACGCCCGCCTTGGTCCAGACCAGGAAGTCGCCGTGCTGCGCCGCGGGATCGAAGACGCGCAGGCCCAGCAGTTCGTCGCGCACCTGCACCGGGCCCGGGTCCACGCGGATCCGGTGATTGACCGCCTGGTCCGTGAAGCCCCACGCCGGACCGGGCGGTGGACGCAGCGATGCTGGAAAGGCGACATGGCTGTCCCCCTCGTGCGGCGCACCCACCGCCGCGGCCGCCTCGCGCACCTCCTGCCGGCTCTGAGGACTGGCGAAGATCACGCCGCTCTCCGCCAGCCGCTCGAGCGCGGCTCGGTGGCGTTCCAGCCGACTGGACTGCCGGATCGGATCGCCATCCCATTCAATGCCCAGCCATCGCAGGGTTTCCAGCGTGTCATGGCCCGCGGATCGCACGCGAGGGGCATCGAGATCGTCCATCCGGAGCAGGATTCGCCAGCCCTGCCGACGCGCCAGCACCCAGGCGGCCAGGAACGAGCAGGCATGGCCCAGATGGAGCGGCCCGGTGGGGCTCGGGGCCAGTCGGGTGGTGCCTGCGGTGGGCGGCATGCCTTCAGGGTAGATTGACGGGGCCATGAAGGCCTTGTCACCCCGCCAGGTGTCCAACCGCCTGGCCAAGCTGGACCAGTGGTCGGAGTGTGGCGGGAACATCCAGCGCACGTACGCGTTCGCGGACTTCCTGACGAGCATGCGCTTCATCAACGAGGTGGCCGCCGCGGCCGAGCGTGTGCAGCACCATCCGGACA
>JBILWQ010000305.1:0-2859 GCA_044369805.1 Phycisphaerales bacterium | reverse complement strand
TCTCCGCCCCATGGCACAGATCCGCGAGATCAAGAAGCGCATCGTGGCGGTGCGGACCATCCGTCGCATCACCAAGACGATGCAGATGATCGCCACCGCCAAGTTCACCGCCAGTCTCTCGCGGGCCAAGGCCAGCCGTCCGTACATGGAGCGCATCCGCCAACTGGTGGCCGAGGTGGCCGCCCGCGCCGGCGACGCGGTGCATCCACTCTGCATGCCGCCCGCCAGGCCCGCGAAGCGCGAACTGATCCTGGTGGTCAGCAGCGATCGCGGACTCTGTGGTGCCTACAACGGCCACGTGCTGCGCACAGCCCTGAAGGCCATCAAGGCCTGCCGCGAGGCGGGTCGCGAGCCCGTGGTCGAGGTGGTGGGCAAGAAGGCGGTCGCGTTCTTCAAGTTCCAGAAGATCGCCATCGCCCAGCGTCACGCCTTCGGCGATCGCCCGAAGTTCGAGCAGGTGGAACCGCTGGCCACGCGCCTGATGGAGGAATGGATGGCGGGCAAGTACGACGCCTGCCGCGTGGTCTTCATGAAGTTCGTCAGCAACAGCCGCCAGGTGCCCGAGGCCCTGCAGCTGCTGCCCATGAGCCTGCCGGCGGGCGCGGCGAGCGCCAGCGGCAAGGATGCGGCCCTGTACGAATTCACCCCCGATGCAGGCCAGCTGCTCGGTGATCTGCTTCCGCGCACGGTGAAGGTGAGCCTGTTCCAGGCCATCATCGACGCGGTGGTCAGCGAGAACGTGATGCGCATGGTGGCCATGAAGAGCGCCACGGACAACGCCGCGGGACTGGGGCGCACGCTCAACCGCAGCTACAACCGCGCCCGTCAGGCCCGCATCACGACCGAACTCACGGAGATCGTTTCCGGCGCCGCGGCGCTGGAGTGAGCCGGACGGGCTGGCTCAGGGCTTCCGGGCTGGACTCGGTGCATCAGGCGCAGGCACGCCCTTCTCCACGCTCTGGTGGTCCTTCTCCCACTTCTTCAGGCCGCCCTCGAGGGTGTAGACGTTGTCGAAGCCCAGTTCCATGAGCCGCTTGCTGGCCGCCTTGGCGATGGTGTCATCCTCGCCGCCGTCGTACACCACGAAGCGTCCGTAGCCCTTGAGCACCACCTCGGCCTCGGCCGTCATGCGGGGGAAGGGCAGATTGATCGCTCCGGGGATGTGTGCCTGCGCGTACTGCACGGCGGGCCGTGGATCCACCCAGGCGGTCTCGACCGGCTTCTCGAAGAGTCCTGCGGCCTCGTTGCTCCGCTCCAGCGCCTCGAAGGGCGTGACGTACTGCAGGTCACGGTCGCTGGTCTTGCGGGTGCATCCGCTGATGGCGGCCACCAGGCCCAGTGCGGCCACGAGAATCACGCGCTTCATGTGGCGGATTGTGGCGTCCGCCGCCCCGGGGGGCAACCGCGGCTCTCAGGCGGCCGTGGCGGGGTTGGGGTCGCTCTCGCGACTGGCCGCCGGTCGACGCGCCGGGCGGGTCTTGAGCACCTGAAGCCATTCCTCGTCGCGGAAGCAGTGCAGGCCCGCATCACGGCCCAGCATGGCCAGTCGTTCGCGGTTCCTGATGCCCAGCGTGTCATGCAGGAAGCGGATGTGCCACTCCACGGCTCGCTTGGTGCGGAAGATGCGGCCCGCGATGTCGATGTTGCTGAGGCCCATGCTCACATGACGCAGCGTGTCGAGCTGGCACCGCGTCAGGTCCTCAAGCGGTCCCCACTCATGCGCGCGGATCACCATGCGGACCGTGGCCGAGCCCTCGGTCTGGCCGAACTCGAGCACGTTGGGAAACAGGCTCAGCAGGGCCGCACGAACGGTGCGGCCCTCGCGTGAGAGGTTCTGGGGAGACGCCACGGCCTCGTGGGCCACGCCATCCAGGATGAGGATGGCCGAGTGGGGTCGGTTCTCCGAGATCGCGCCACGCACCAGCCGCAACCAGTCGGCGGCCACCGGTGCCGAAAGGAACGAGCGCAGCGAGCGGGCTTCCATCATGTCTGCTGGAAATCGGCCATTGCCGCTCACGCGGCGATCAACGATCTGGCCGTCACCATCCACGGCAGCCATGAACGGATCGATCCGGTCAAGCAGGTGTTCCAGTTCCGGGGTCAGGTTCGAGTTCAGAGGCATGGGGCTCCCTTCAGAGCAGGTCAGCGGCCAAGATCACAGACCGGGAGGAATCGTTCCTCCCGGGACGCGTCCGAGTGCGAGCCCAGCCTTTGCACTACCCCAGGCCCCCGGGCTGCTCGGATCATCGGACTTCCCTTCTATCACGCATGAAAGAATTGTCGACATCGAAGTGGCCTGATTGGTGAATCCTCGCGAAGGAATCAGTATCCGCTCAAGCACAGGGTGCGGATCACGCTGCATCGACATCCTCATGATGCTCTTGGCGTGGCGGTGTGCACGAGGACAGGGGCCGAATCCAAGGGTTGTCGATCGTGCGGACACCGTCATTCGCCAGTCCTGAAGGCGGTGCGGCCTTGCGAGGCGCGATGGTGCGCGGCGCTCCATTGGATCAGTCGCGACTCAAGCCGTTGCTCTTCGCCCATGGTCATGCCCAGCGCGTCCGAGGCGTCATGCATGCCGAGTTGACTGGCCCACATGCGGAGCACCTGATAGCTGGCGATCTCGTCGTGCTCGAGATGCAGCGCCACGGCGGCAAGCGCGGTGTCGCGCACCGTCGGGTCATCCGCCTCGCTGCAGGCCAGTTCGATGCAGTCCTCCAGCAATCCGCGCTTGCCCCGCGAGCCCAGCGTGCCTGCGGGAACCCCGTGTCGATCCATGATGTGCCGGAGCCGCGTGATGTGCTCGCGGGTCTCCGCCACATGCAGCCTCAGCAGCAGCCCCAGTCTTGGGGAGCGCGC
>JBILWQ010000304.1:0-2881 GCA_044369805.1 Phycisphaerales bacterium | reverse complement strand
GCCCCGCGGCGTCGCCGCACGCAGCGGGTCATGCGACTCTGCGCCGAGAGCCTCTGCCGCATGCTGGCGCCCATGCTGCCGCACACCGCCGACGAGGCATTCCGTGCCATGCACGGCGAGGCCGCCTGCGTGCATGGCCAGCGGCACCTGGAATTCACCTACCAGGCCCATGCGGGCTGGAGTCGCGTCATGGCCACCCGCGAGTCCGCGCTGAAGGCGCTGGAGACGGCGAAGGCCGCGGGTGTGGAGAATCCGCTGGATGCGGGCCTTGTCCTGCCGGATTCGGATGGCGCCCTGAAGCCGTTCGCGGCCGATCTGGCCGACCTGTTCGGCGTCTCGCGCGTGCGACTGGATGCCTCCGCGAAGTCCGTGAGCGTGGAGGACCTCCGCCAGGCGCCGCGATGCGAACGCAGCCGCCGCCGTGACGAGAGCGTGCGTCCCCGCGCCAATGGCGTGCCCCTGAGCGATCGCGACGCCGAGGCCGTGGGCGCCGCCTGAACACCCCACTGGAGCCACCCCATGACCGATCCGCTTCCCAACATCGCCTATGACCTGTTCGCCAAGCTCGACCTCCGCGTGGCCACCATCGTGGCCGCCGAGCCTCACCCCAACGCGGACAAGCTGCTCAAGCTGAAGCTGGACGACGGCACGCCGCAGGGGCGTCAGGTGTGCGCCGGCATCAAGGCGTGGTACGACCCCGCCACGCTGGTGGGCAAGCAGGTGATCATCGTGGCGAACCTCGAGCCTCGCATGCTGCGCGGCGAGGTGAGCGCTGGCATGGTGCTGGCGGCGAGCGACCTGAAGGAAGGCGCCGCCCCCGGCGCCGACGGCAAGTTCGCCGACGAGGCCCGGAACGTGATCGTGCTCACGGTGGACAGGCCCGTGAAGCCGGGCAGCAAGGTGAGCTGATCAGCCGGCCTTCTCGGCGGTCGGGGAGGAAGCCTCGGCGGTCTCCTCGTCATCGCGGGGCAGTTGGAAGCCGTGGCGACGACGGAGTTCTTCGAGCCCGAAGGCCTTGTCCAGGCCCGATCCCCGGATGTCGTTGGTGATCGTGTCCCGGAAACGGGCGTTGCCGGTCATGGCCTCGTAGTCCTCGCGGTACAGCGGGAAGACCTGGTCGATGCGACAGGCCACCAGCGCCATGTTGGCGGGTGACGTGGCCACGAGGATGCGGTCCGCCTCGGGCACCGAGGCCAGGTCAGGCGGCAGGGACACGGCCTTGACCACGATCGCTTTCGCCAGGGCCTCGTCGGGCTTCAGGCCGGGCAGTGTGGTCGGTATGCGGAGACCGTACTGCAGCATGGCGGCGTCGGCCTCCCGGATGTTGGGGGCGGATTCCACCTGGGCGCCCCAGGCCGAGGCCAGCGCGGGCAGCCCAGCCTTGGCCTGGGCCTCGATCTCGCCGCGACGCGCCTCGAGCGCCTCGAAGCGCATGATGCGTGCCGTGTCCTCCATCAGCTGGGTGCTGACCTCGTCGATCCCGGTGGCGTCGTGGGCCGGCGAGGCCTCGA
Source organism: Phycisphaerales bacterium (assembly GCA_044369805.1). Taxonomy (GTDB): domain Bacteria; phylum Planctomycetota; class Phycisphaerae; order Phycisphaerales; family SM1A02; genus SYAC01. The sequence continues at coordinate 1,370 of JBILWQ010000304.1, read as the reverse complement.
GCACGCGGAACGCGTACAGGTCCGTGGGCAGCCCCGAGGCCGAGCCCATGCCGCGAAGCGGCGGACCGATCACGCCCAGCTGCACGATGCCGCGGACCAGCTCCGGCTTCAACTCCCGTGTCTGACCGATCACTTCCTCGGCCCGCATGGGTTGGTTGCCGAACCGGGTCGTGCTGGCGCTGCCAAGCCCGGGCACCGAGGTGATCTCGCGAAGCGTGACCGGGCCCAGTCGCTCCACCTTCACGTCACCCACGCGGAACTGCTGCCCCACGCTGGCGGCCACGGCGCCCAGCGAGGTCCCGCCGCCTTCGGCGGGCAGTTTCACGTAGGCGCCGTCGCGTGGAAGACCGCGCAGACCCAGCTGCGTCTGGTCCGCGATGAACTTCGCGATCTCGTCCATTCGCTCGGCGGTGAGACGGTCGAGTTCCCGCTCGCGCACCGTGTCCTTGAACGCGTCGAACGCGGGGTTCGCCTCGGTCGGGGGCACGCCGAAGGCAGCCGGACTCCGGAGGAAGGCCTTCCGCAGTTCCACGCCGGAGAGACGAGGATCCTCGGCCAGGCTGGCACGGACCACCGCCACAGGCAGCGAGAGCCACTCAAGCGTGACGCGGGCAGGCTGGCGATACCCTATGCCGCCCCGGCCCGAGCCTGGCTCGGTGGCCGCGAACTCCTTCAGGAGCGCCTGCATGCGCTCTGGGGTTGGCGCGGGATCGTCGGTGGGCAGAGGCCTGGCGGCGGACAGGACCACCACATCGCCCGACACACCCGACATGGCCTCGATCGCCTTGGCCTCCAGGCGTGCGTCGCTCAGCCGGGCCGCATTGCCGGCGATGCCGATCATGCGGATCACGCCCTGGGTGGCGGCCAGCGTCTGCAGCACCGTCTGGGGCTGGAGGCCCGACGTGGCGCAGAGCGATCGCAGCACCTGCTCGGGCGGCGAGCTGCCCGCGACCTGCTGCAGCACCAGCTCGCCATCGCTCACGCCGCCCACCAGACCCGCCTGCGTGGCTTCTCGCACCAGCAGGTACCACAGCGAGGGGTCGTTCTTCGCGCCCAGTTGCTGCAGCAGCGGCAAGCCCAGCGCATCGAGCACCTTCACCTGACGCTGGAGCGTCTGGAGTTCGCCCACCGAGACTTTCGATCCATCGCCCAGAGTCGCCCAGGTGGCGCCCGAGGCGCCAGCCTCGCGGGAGAACTGGGTGACGGCGCTGGGCACCAGCCAGACGATCAGCAGCAGGGTGCCGAAGCCGGCGAGCAGGAACTTGTTGTACTTGCGGAGAAACTTGAGCATGGCGATCGCGGGGTGGGTCCTGAGGGAACCACCCGCCGCGTGCGCTCGCCTGCCCGACCGCCGGGCGATCGCCGCGGTC
>JBILWQ010000303.1:0-2892 GCA_044369805.1 Phycisphaerales bacterium | reverse complement strand
AGTTCACCGATGGCCAGGGGAACGCCTTCGCGCCGGTGCTGACGGGCTCCGCCGGCTTCAAGGTGGACGACGGCCTGCCGGTGCTCTCGAACGTGCCTGCGGACGTCTCGGTGCGTCCGGAGGCGGGCGATGGCGCCTTCGCCATGGTGAGCCTGACGGCACCCACGGCGACGGACGGCTGCAGCCCGGTCACTCAGGCGGCCACGCGGTCGGATGGCCAGGCGCTCTCGGCTGCGTACGGCGTGGGCACGACCACGGTGACGTGGACGGCCACGGACCCCTGCGGGAACAGCACCAGTGCCACCACGCGTGTCACGGTGGAGCCTTACAACACCATGTCCGTGAACGTGTCCTACGTGGGCAGCGGCTTCGCGGCGAGCATGACTCGCACACTGGCGCTCTCGGTGCTGGGCAGTGGCGGGGCAGTGTCCCGGACGCCTTCGGCGGTGTTCGCTTCGGGTGCGTCGACCGTGCAGTTGACGGATCTGTCGATCGACACCTACACGTGCGTGACGGTGGAAGACACGGCCCGCTCGCTGCGTCGGCGCGCGACCGTGACGGACGGTGGTGCCAACTGGACGGCGACGGCGTCGCTGGTGCTGGGTGACATCATCAACGACGAGGTGATCGACGTGCTGGACTGGGGCGCGTACGTGGTGAGCAACCCGAACGCGGACCTGGACGGCAACGGCGTGATCAACTCGGCGGACGGCCAGTTCATCCTGAACAGCTTCGGCGTGCAGGGTGAGGGTGCGTGCGGCTCGGCGTTTGCCGGTCCGCCGACGGCGATCGAGTCGATCTCGGTGGCCGAACTGGTGCAGATGGGCCTGCCGGAACTCACTGGAGCCGACCTGAACGGCGACGGCTGGCTGGATCTGCGTGACATGGGCTTGTCGGACTGATCGCCGGCCTGAACGCGTGAACAACAGGGGCGGCTCCCATGCGGGGCCGCCCCTTTTTGTTCAAGGCATCAATGGGGCGTTCGCCGCTCACCGCCCGCGCCAGGCGCGGTAGCGGCGGATCAGCGCGTTCGTGCTGCCGTCGTGCTTCAGGTCGGCGGCCTTGCCGCCCAATTCCGGAATGATGCGCTTGGCCAGCACCTTGCCAAGTTCCACGCCCCATTGGTCGAAGCTGTTCACCCCCCAGATGGCGCCCATGGTGAACACCTTGTGCTCGTAGAGGGCCACCAGACGGCCGAGCATGCGCGGGCTGAGCCTGCGGCCCAGGATCGTGGTGCTCGGACGGTTGCCTTCCATCACCTTGTGCGGCGCCAGCCATGCGGGCACGCCCTCGGCCTCGATCTCCTTCTGCGTCTTGCCGAAGGCCAGGGCCTCGCTCTGCGCGAACACGTTCGCGGTGAGAAGGTCCTGATGGTCGCCCAGGTTGTGCAGGCTCTCCGCGAAGGCGATGAAGTCGCAGGGCACGATCTTGGTTCCCTGGTGGATCATCTGATAGAAGGCGTGCTGGCCGTTGGTGCCGGGCTGGCCCCACACCACGGGGCAGGTCTGCCACCGCACGTGCTGGCCGTCGAGCTGCACGTGCTTGCCGTTGGATTCCATCTCCAGCTGCTGCAGGTACGCGCTGAATCGGTCCAGGTACTGGCAGTAGGGCAGCACCGCCAGCGTGTCGCAGCCTAGGAACTGGTTGTTCCAGAGGCCCACCAGGCCCATGATCGCGGGCATGTTGCGATCGAGCGGCGTGGTGCGGAAGTGCTCGTCCATCTCGTGGAACCCGGTCAGCATGTCGCGGAAACCCTGCGGGCCCACGGCGATCATGGTGCTCAGGCCGATGGCGCTGTCCATGCTGTAGCGGCCGCCCACCCAGTCCCAGAAGCCGAACATGTTGGCGGGGTCGATGCCGAACTTCCGCACCTCATCGAGGGCCGTGCTGACCGCGGCGAAGTGCTTCGCCACGCTCTTCTCGTCGCCGCCGAAGGCCTTCAGGCTCCACGCACGCGCGGTGTGGGCGTTGGCCATGGTCTCCAGGGTGGTGAAGGTCTTGCTGCTGATGATGAACAGGGTCTCGGCCGGGTCGAGATCCCTGGTGTTCTCGAAGAAGTCGTTCTCGTCCACGTTGCTCACGAAGCGGCACTCGAGGCCCTGCTGGGCCCACGGCTTCAGGGCATCCCACGCCATGGCGGGGCCCAGGTCGCTGCCACCGATGCCGATGTTGATCACCGTGCGGATGCGCTTGCCGGTGTGACCCTTCCATTCGCCGCTGCGGATGCGGTCGGCGAAGGAACTCATGGCGTCGAGCACGGCATGCACCTCGGGCACCACGTCCTTGCCATCGACCTTGATCACCGTGCCCTTGGGGGCACGCAGCGCCACGTGCAGCACGGCGCGGTTCTCGGCCACGTTGATCTTGTCGCCGCGGAACATCGCGTCGCGACGTGCTTCCACGCCGCAGGCCTTCGCCAGGGCGAGCAGCATCTGCAGCGTCTCGCGGGTCACGCGCTGCTTGCTGTAATCGAAGTGCAGGTCGAGGGCCTCGATGGCCAGTTCGTCGCCGCGCTTTGGGTCATCGCGAAAGAGTTCCCGCAGGTGCAGCGGGCGAATCTTCTCCGCATGCGTGCACAGGGCCTTCCATTCGGGGCGGGTGTCGAGTGGCGTGACCGGGGCGATGGCGGGAGCGGTGGTCATGGTGGGAAGGTAACGCCCGGCCGATCTGGCCGTCTGAACGCGTTCCCTGTACTGCCGAGCCATCACCTCGCCGGTACCATCGCCCGCTCAAGGAGCCAACCATGCCCAACCGCGCCACCGCCGTCCTCTCCATCGCAGGTCAGAGCATCTGGGTCGACAACATCACCCGCACCATGCTCGCCAGCGGCCGCCTGGCCGAGTACATCCGCGACTGGAGCGTGGTGGGCCTGACCAGCAATCCCACCATCTT
>JBILWQ010000302.1:0-2914 GCA_044369805.1 Phycisphaerales bacterium | reverse complement strand
ACTTCCGACAGCCCGTGCCCCGCATGGGTGTGCCCGGCTGGTGGCCATACAGCCCCATGGAGAGACGCTGCGGCTCGGTGAGTTCGCACGGCGCGGCGCACTGCCGGCAGACCCGCCGGACCAGCCGCTGCGCGAGCACGCCCCGCAGGCTGGCCGCGATCAGGAAGTTCTCAACCCCCAGGTTGCCCAGTCGCGTGATCGCGCTGGGCGCATCGTTGGTGTGCAGCGTGCTCAGCACCACGTGGCCCGTGAGCGCGGCCTGCACGGCGATCTGCGCCGTCTCGGCATCGCGGATCTCGCCCACCATGATCACGTCGGGATCCTGCCGAAGCAGGGACCGGAGCGCCGAAGCGAACGTGAAACCGGCCTTGGCATTGATCTGGGCCTGGTGCACACCCTCGATGTTCGATTCCACCGGATCCTCGACGGTGCTGACGTTGATGCTGGTGCGATCGAAGGTGTTCAGCACGCTGTAGAGCGTGGTGCTCTTGCCCGAGCCCGTGGGGCCGGTCACCAGCACGATGCCGTAGGGCTGGTCGATGACATGCTGGAATCGATCGAGCATGGCGGGACGGAATCCCAGCTGCTCCATTCCCAGGCGATTGCCCGAACTGTCGACCACGCGCATGACGATCTTCTCGCCGAACTTTCCTGGCAGCGTGCTCACGCGAAGGTCGATCGGGCGGCCGTTCACCCGCACGCTGATCTCGCCGTCCTGCGGCATGCGGCGCTCGCTGATGTCCATGTGCGCCATGATCTTGATGCGGCTCGCGATGGCTGCGCTCATGCGCCATGGCGGGCTCATCTTGTGGCCCAGCACGCCGTCGATGCGGAACCGCACCCGCATGGCGCCCTCGTCGGGCTCGATGTGGATGTCGCTCGCACCCTCCTGGACCGCCGAGCCGATGATGAAGTTGACCAGCTTCACCACGGGGCCCATGTCATCGGCCTGGCCCGCACCCACCATCTCCTCGACCTGCTTCTCCTGAAGGGTGAAGGCGGCCTCGCCCTCGCCCAGTTCCGCCACGATCTCCTCGGCCTTTTCCTGGACCGTGTCGGTGGCGGGTGCCTCGGCCAGCATGGCGTCCAGCCGGTCAGCCGGGCTGGCCACGAAGCGCACGCGAAGGCCGGTCTCGCGCTGGGCCAGTTCGCGCACGTGATCGTTCTGCGGATCGGCCGTGGCCACGATCAGCACCTCGCCCTCGCGCCGCAGCGGGACCACGCGGTGCTCCCGCCGCATCACGTCAGGCAGCAACTTCATCATGGCCGCGTCCGCCTCGGCCGAAGGCTCCTGCAGGAACGGGATGTCGAGACTGCGGGCGACCGCCCGAAGGAGGGTGTCCCGATCGACCAGTTCCATCTGGAGCAGCACCTCGCCCAGGAGGAGCCGCTGACCCCCTGCCGCCTGCCGCTTGAGCGCCTCCCGCAGTTGCAGCACGCTGATCACGCCATCCTCGATCAGCATCTGTCCCACGCGGGGCAGCGATCGAAGCTCGCTCGAAGTCAGCGCCGCCCGTTCGCTCATCGGGGCATTGCTCATCGGAAGCCTCCTGCCGGCTTCTCCGGCTTCTCGGTGGCCGCGCCAAGCCACACCTCCAGCGATCGCCCTGCGAAGTCCACGATGACCGAGCGATCGCCGATCTCGATGATCCTCGCGAGTCCCTCGTCGCCCACCATGATGCCCTGGCCCTTGCGGACGGTCTGATCGCCGAACACGGCCAGTTCCCCCTTGACCACGGCCCGGAGCACCAGGCCAGGCAGCGCGCCAGGCTCGCGCTCCGCGGGCGCTGCGCGGTTGGCGACGTTCTCGTGCGTCGGAACGGGCACATCCCAGGCTCGGAACGGGTCCCGAGCGCACGAGCCGTTCAGGCTGACCTCAGCCACGGGTCCCGCTGGAACCTCGGGCTTTCGCATGGACACGGCCTGGATCTCGTGACTCGCGGGCGTGGCCGCCGGGGCCGGCCTTGCGGCCACGGCCTGCGCCTTGGGGGCCCGCCGGGGCCCACTCATCATCCGGACGCCGAGCACCGAGACCGCGACCACCAGCACCGCCAGGAGCGCGGCGAAGGGCTTCGGCTTCACGCCAAGCCGATCGCAGGTCTCGTTCCAGGTCTGCTGGAATCCACTCATGGCTTCTGGCCTCCGTGCTTGCGATCCGTCGCGGCATCGGCCGCGGCGCTCTCGGCGAAATACTCGTCGAACGAGAAGGATGCGTGCACCCCCTCGCCCGAGGTGGCCGATGGACTGCGCACCATCTCCACGCTGCGAACCGTCACCAGCGTGGGAAGCGATTCCGCCGCCTGCATGCTCTGGAACAGGGCCTCGAAGGAGCCCCGCATGTCGGCATCGACGCTGCGCCGGGATGCCGCACCGCCCTGCAGACCGGGCACGGGAACCCGACGGAGCTGTCCTGACCGCGCTTCGTGCGACACCATGCCCTTGAGCTCCGCGGCCCGGGTCAGCCCATCCAGAAGCAGACCCTGGTCGGGCGTCTCGGGAAGCCGGCGGCCACGACGCGCCATCTCGGCACGAAGCGACTGCATCCGCGACTGCATCTCCACGAGATCGTTCTGCTGACCGATAGCGTGGTGGGCGACAGCCTTCAGGGTGAATGCCTCCCGTTCCCATTGACGGGCACGCATGTAGTTGGGAACGATGAAGAGACCGAGCAAGGCGAGCGCGGCGACCACAGGGGCCGCCACGGCCAGCAACTCGGCTCGCGGCCGCTTGGCAATGTGCTGCCAGGCGCTCATTGCACCACCTCCGATCGACGGGCCTCTCGGTCCTCGCGGAGACGGAGCGTCAGCGGAACCTGGAATCCGATCGAGAATTCCTGCACGCGCCGCTGCTGGACTTCGCCCGCCCTGCTCTCCGAGATCGCCACGCCACGGAAGGCGGGATGGGCCGCAAGCCT
>JBILWQ010000301.1:0-2925 GCA_044369805.1 Phycisphaerales bacterium | reverse complement strand
CTACCGTGTGCCCGCCCACGGCATGCCTGCCGGCAAGCCACCCATGGCCCTGCTGCTGAAGAACTACCGCCTCAGCGACGACATTGCCTTCCGGTTCAGTGATCGCAACTGGAAGGAGTGGCCGCTGACGGCCGAGAAGTTCGCGCGCTGGGTGAACCAGATCAACGGCGACGGACACATCTGCAACCTGTTCATGGACTACGAGACGCTGGGTGAGCACCAGTGGGCGGAGACCGGCATCTTCCAGTTTCTCGATGCGCTGCCCGCGTTCATCCACGACGTGAATCCCGGCCAGAACGAGTTCCTCACTCCCAGCCAGGTGCTCGACAAGTACCAGCCGGTGGGCGAGTACGACGTGCCCAAGCCCATCAGCTGGGCGGACACGGAACGTGATCTGAGTGCCTGGCTGGGCAACCCGCTGCAGGACAACGCGATCGCCGAGATCTACCGACTCGAGCCCGCCGTGCGCGAGAGGCACGCCAAGGGGGACCCCTGGATCCTGGAAGATTGGCGGAAACTCACCACCAGCGATCACTTCTACTACATGTGCACCAAGTACTGGGCCGACGGCGACGTGCACAAGTACTTCAGCCCCTACGACAGCCCGTACGACGCGTACATCAACTACATGAACTTGCTCGACAATCTCCGCACACGTGCGGGGGTTTGACGCTTCCTCCTTCGGGGGTTTGCCGTTAGTATCCCCCACATGCGAGCTCGGCTCGTCCAACTTCCGGGGTACCACAAACTGGCCATTGCCGCGGCGGCAGACGCAGTCCTGCTGTCGGCATCGGTATGGTTCTCATTCTTCCTCAAGTACGGTGACAGCCGTGCCCTGACGCCACAGATTCTCTGGCTTTCACTGCTGGGCCTTGTCCTGGGCCCGGCCTCGCTCTGGATCGTGGGCCTCTATCGAGAGATCACGCGTTACATCGGACCGATCGTGGCGGTCCGTGTGCTCAAGGGCACGGGGCTCTTCGTTGGCAGCATTCTGGTTGCCTCGTTCTTCACCCATCACAACGACGAGATGCCTCGCACGGTCCCGGCCATCCTCTTCGCGGTCGCTTCGCTGCTGGTGGGGCTGATCCGACTGCTGGCCCGCTGGGTCATTCTGGGAACCCGTTCGTACAAGCGTGAGACCCGAGTGGTCATCTTCGGCGCGGGTGCCGCGGGGCTTGGCCTGCACGCGGCGCTTTCGCATGCCCGGACGCATGAGGTGGTGGCTTTCCTCGATGACAACCCCGCCATGATCGGCCGCTCCGTGCGAGGGGTGCCCATTCTGGATGGGTCAGCGGCACCCGAAGTGCTGCGTGAACTTGATGTCGGCGCTGTCCTTCTCGCGCTGCCCTCCGCCAGCCGGTCGCGGCGTCGCGAGATCGTGGATCTGGCATCCTCGCTGGACATTCGCGTGCTCACGGTGCCCACCCTGGCTGAATTGGCCGAAGGCACCGCACGGGTGGACCAGCTGCGACAGGTCCGCGTGGAGGATCTCCTGGGACGTGCAGCCGTGGCCCCCCGAAATGACCTGCTGCAGGCCGTGGCATCCGGTGGCTGCATCCTTGTCACGGGTGCCGGAGGCAGCATCGGCAGCGAACTCTGCCGCCGGCTGGTGGCCAGCGGCGTGAGCCGGCTGGTGCTGCTGGAGAACGGCGAGCACAACCTGTACTCGATCGAGAAGGAACTTCGGCTGCTCATTGCCACGCAGCGCCGCGAGACGGTGATCGAACCGGTCCTGGGTTCCGTGCTGGATCCCGTGCTCATGGAGCGGCTCATGCGGCAGCACCGCGTGCACACGGTGTTCCACGCGGCCGCGTACAAGCACGTGCCCATCGTGGAGCGTCACGAGAGCATGGGGGTGGAGACCAACACGATCGGCACTCTGCTGGCTGCCCAGGCCGCGGTCCACGCCGGCGTGCGGGCATTCATCCTGGTGAGCACCGACAAGGCGGTGCGGCCCACCAGCGTCATGGGCGCAAGCAAGCGGCTGGCCGAGATGGTTCTTCAGTCGATGCATGCGGTGCATGGTCGCACGACCACCTTCTCCATGGTCCGCTTTGGCAACGTGCTGGGGTCGTCCGGCTCGGTGATCCCGCTCTTCCGCGAGCAGATCGAGCGCGGCGGACCGGTGACCGTGACCCACCCGGACATGGTGCGCTACTTCATGACCATTCCCGAGGCCGCCGAGCTGGTGCTGCAGGCGGCAGGGTTGGCGCGCGGTGGCGAAGTCTTCGTCCTGGACATGGGTGAACCCGTTCGGATCGATGACGTGGCCCGCAACATGATCCGGCTTGCGGGGCGGTCGGTGCGTGACGCGGCCCATCCCTCCGGCGACATCGAGATCGCCTACACGGGTATCCGGCCCGGCGAGAAGCTCTTCGAGGAACTCTTCATCGGCACGGATCTGCGGGCCACGGAGCACCCGGGCATCCGGTTGGCCCGGGAGCCATGGATGAACTGGCCCGAGCTGGAGAGCTGCCTCGCCAAGCTTCGGGCGAGCATCGATCAGCGTGATGACCATGCGGTTCGCGAGCAGGTGTGGAAGGTGATCCAGCACGGCAGCGGACAGCCGCTCAACCCCCCGGTGATCGGCTGATCCCTATCGGCTTCCGAAGGGAATCAGGCGACGCAGGTCGCCACGGATCGATCGAAGGTTGTCAAGAAAGTCCCGGGTCTCGGGGTCGTCGCTATCCACCTGGCGGAGGCGGTCCCGCACGAAGGCGGCCAGGCAGCCCAGCATCAGGCCCACGAAACCGGCAATCAGCACGCTCTGCGTGCGCCGCGGACTGGACCGGTTCAAAGGGGCCTCCGGGGGCTGGAGCACCTCGATCGAGACGCGATTCTCCTGCTCCTCGATGCGGGCCAGCTCAAGCTGCTTGGTCAGCGTGATGAAGACCTCCTCCTGCATCCGCCGCTGCCGCTCCAGAC
>JBILWQ010000300.1:0-2926 GCA_044369805.1 Phycisphaerales bacterium | reverse complement strand
CGTCGTCGATCAGCTTGACGTCCTTGCCCGACGCCGCCTTGCCACCGCCCTCGATGAACTTGCGGGCCGAATCGAACATGGCATGGTGCGCCGCCATGTTGGTGGGATCCAGACGGAGCGCCTGGGCGAAGAGCTGCAGCGCGTACTCGTGATTGCCGGTCTGCGCGATCGAGACCGCGTGCTGCATGAACTTGGCAGCCTTCTCGGGCTGGGGCGTCTGCGGCGCGTTCTTGCCCGCCTTCGCCCCGGCATCGCCGGAGGAGGCATCGTCACCGCCGCTCTTTTTCCATGGGAAGATCACTGTCGGGAGTCCTGCAACGCGAGACTCCGGAAGGTACGAGAGCCCGGAGCGGGGGTCAATGCAGGCGGGCTCCGCCACCGCATGCGGTCGGGCGAATACCGCCTGCGGAACCTAGGATCGCTCCGACATGACTCGCAGGGAACTGGTCATCCATCCCCATCCGGTGCTCCGTCGCAGGGCCGCCCCAGTGGCGAGCGTGGACGCCTCCATCCGCGAACTGGTGGCCGAGATGTTCGAGATCATGGCGAAGGAGGAGGGCATCGGCCTGGCGGCGCCGCAGGTTGGCGAGAGCCTTCGCGTCTTCGTGACTGGCGAGCGGGCCGGCGACGAGGGTGAAGCGAGGGTTCCGCCCAGGGCGTTCATCAATCCGGTGCTCACGGCCATGGAGGGTGAATTGACGCCCCACGAGGAGGGCTGCCTGAGCCTGCCGGGCATCCGGGGCACCATCCGCCGGCCGCCCAGGGTGACCATTCAGGCAATGGACCTCGAGGGCAAGCCCTTCACGCTGACCAGTGACGCGTTCTGTGCCCGGGTATGGCAGCACGAGTTCGACCACCTCGAGGGCATCATGATCATCGACCGCATGAGCACGCTGGATCGCATCCGCGTGCGCAAGGCGCTCAAGGAACTCGAGGCGGATGCCTGAGGCTGCCGGTCGCGTGTCCTTCCTGGGAAGCGGAACGCTGGGCGTGCCCACGCTCGAGGCGCTGCACCGGACCGGTCGCCTGGGCGTGGTCGTGAGCCAGCCCGATCGTCCCGCGGGCCGGGGGCGGCAACGGACCCCGACGCCGGTGTCCGCCTGGGCACTGGCGCAGGGCGCGACGCTGGTGCGGACCGAGGATGCGAACGTGGGCGAGGCCCTGGCTGCGGTGCAGGCGTGCGGCGGACCTCTGGTGGTGGTGGCGTTCGGCCAGAAGCTGGGACCGGCGCTTCTGGAAGGGCGTGGCAGCGTGAACCTGCATCCATCGGCCTTGCCCAGGTGGCGGGGTGCTGCGCCCATCCAGCGGGCCATGCTTGCGGGCGAGGACACGATCGGTGTCTGCGCCATCGAGGTGGCGGACCGCATGGATGCCGGCTCCATCCTGGGCCGGTTGACCACGCGCGTCGGAGCCACGGAGACCGCTGGCGAGGTGCTGGATCGCGTGGCGATCGAGTCCGTGCCCATGATGGAGCGCGTGGTGGAGGCCCTTCTTCGCGGCGAAGCGCAGGGTCAGGCGCAGGACGAGGCCCGGGCCACGCGCGCGGCCAAGCTCTCCCGGGCGGATGCCTGGGTGGACTGGACCGCACGGGCGGACGCCGTGCGGCTTCGCATCAACGGGCTCCAGCCATGGCCCGGATGCCAGGCCCGAGTCGATGGGCGGCCGCTTCGCCTGCTTCGTGCCGGTCCGGTCGAGGGTGGGGGTCACCCGGGCGAGGTGCTCTCGGACGGCGCCGTGGCCTGCGGCGAGGGGGCCATCATGCCGCTTCTGGTGCAGTCGCCCGGCGCGCGTGCCATGACCTGGTCCGAATGGCTGAGGGGTCAGCGTCTGGGCCCCGGGAGCCGGCTTGATTCCGTGCCCGAGTCGGGCGAGTCCGCGTGATGCAGGATCTTCGCCGCGAGGATCTGGAGTACCCGTTCGATCCGCGTCACATCGCCGCGCGTCCGGTGGAGCCGCGCGATTCGGCACGCATGATGGTGGTGGAGCGGCAGGCCGATCGCGTGCACCACGCCTGCGTGCGCGATCTGCCGCAATGGCTCCGCGCCGGTGACACGCTGGTGGTGAACCGGACGCGCGTTCGACATGCGAGACTGGCGATGCGGCGAGCCTCGGATGGGCGGCCCTTCGAGGGCCTGCTGGCCGAGCCGCTGGGTGCGGGCGACTGGCTGCTGCTGGCCCGCGGCGCGAAGCGTCTGCATGCGGGGGACCGGCTCGAGGTGGTGGACGAACGTGGCACGGCGGTGGCCGGCCTGGATTGCGTGGAGAAGACGCGGGAAGGCTGGCGCGTCCGGGCACCGGATGGCACCGACGTGCAGGCGGCGCTCGATCGTGCCGGTCACACGCCGCTTCCGCCCTACATCCTGAAGGCACGAGGCACGCGGGCGGTACCCGAGGCCTTCGATCGTGACCACTACCAGACCGTCTACGCCGACGACCGTCGCATGCACTCCGTGGCGGCGCCCACGGCGGGTCTGCACTTCACGCGGGAGTTGCTCGAGCGTCTCTCCGGCATGGGCGTGGGCCGGGCCTCGGTCACGCTGGAGGTGGGCATGGGCACGTTCAAGCCGGTCGAGGCGGAGAGGCTCTCGGCGCACGTCATGCACCGCGAGCGGTACGAGGTGCCTGCGGAGACGCTTGGGCTGCTTCGTCGCCGCCGCGAGGGACACGAGGGCCGGCTGGTGGTGGTGGGCACCACCACGGTGCGATCGCTCGAGTCGCTGCCCGAACCGCCGCCGGAGCGGACCTGGACCGACGAGAGTTCGCTTCTCGTGCAGCCGGGCCACGCCTTCCGCCACGTGGACGCCCTGATGACCAACTTTCACCTGCCAGGCAGCACGCTGCTGGCCCTGGTCGGCGCCTTCGTGGGGCTGGACCGGCTGAAGCGGCTCTACGCACTCGCCCAGCACGAGGGCTACCGCTTCTTCAG
>JBILWQ010000299.1:0-2927 GCA_044369805.1 Phycisphaerales bacterium | reverse complement strand
CAGCCACCAACCCCAAGGCCACCGCCTCGCCATGCCGCAAGTCCTTGTGCAGCAGGGCCTCCAGCGCATGCCCGAAGGTGTGTCCCAGGTTCAGGTGGGCCCGCTCGCCCCGCTCGAATTCGTCGCGGCTCACCACGTCGGCCTTGATCCGAGCGGAGCGGCCCACCAGCGTCTCCAGCGGAGCGCGGTGTCCGGCGATCAGGGCCCCGGCATTCGCCTCGATCCAGTCCAGCATGGAGGGATCCGCGATCAGGGCGTGCTTCACGCACTCGGCCAGGCCGCATCGAAGATCCCGGGGCTCCAGCGTGGCCAGCACCTGCGGATCCGCCACCACCGCCGCGGGCTGATGAAAGGCCCCCACCAGGTTCTTGCCCAGGCCTCCGCTGGGCAGCGGCATGTTCACGCCGGTCTTCCCGCCGATGGACGCGTCGACCATGGCCAGCAGCGTGGTCGGCGCCATGACCAGCGGCACACCTCGCAGGAACGTGGCCGCGGCGAAACCCGCCACATCACCCACGATGCCGCCGCCCAGCGCGACCACCGCATCGCCCCGCTGCAGGCCCGCCGCAAGCATGTCCTGCCAGAGCCGCTCCACCGCGGCCATGGTCTTGGCCTCCTCGCTCGCCTGCAGGATCGCTTCGAACGCATGCAGCCCGACGGACTCAAGCGAGGTCCGGGCCGACGGCAGCCAGCGGTCGCGCACGCCATGGTCCGCGGCCACCATGACCCGCTTCACCGAGGGCACCGCCCGCTTCACCTGCGGACCGAGCATCTCGAGGGATCCCCAGCCGATGTGGATGGGGCAGTCGCCCTTGGAGCCACGGACCATGGGAGTGCTCATGCCTGCATGTTGGCCCGGTTCCCGCCCGGGGGCAAGCGCCTCAGCCGACGGGTGCCAGGCCGTGGAAGGCGCGGAACCGCTCGATGCCCTCACCGAAGTAGAAGTCCTGCAGGCGGGGCGGCATGATGCGGAGATCCATGTACATCAGGGCGTCGACGACGTTGCCGAAGTCCGGATCCACGTTGAAGGCGATCGGCTTGGCATTCAGCTTCAGGTACTGGCGCAGCAGCACGGGCACGCTGCGGCCGTTGGCCTCGATCTCGCGCACGATGCGCTCCACGTCGTCGGCGCTGCGCACCACGGCCCGGGTGTGATCGGGATCCCAATCGAGGAAGGGCGTGGTGTCGGGTGGGTGACGGGGCCGGATGCGCTCCGCGAAGGCGTTCACCGCACGATGCCGCTCCAGGAAGGCCAGGATCAGCTTCTTCGACATGCTCTGGTACTCGTCGGAGATGCTGACCGGCCCGAACATGATCGCGTACCTGGGGTCGCGCACCGCCACGCGGGCCAGGCCCTTCCACAGCAGCAGCAGCGGCGCCGGCTTCCGCTGCCAGGCCGGCGCCACCCAGCTCCGCCCGAGCTCCACTGCGGGTCCCAGCGAGGCCACGGCGGTGGGCGGATAGGCGAAGAGCGTGCTGGTGTAGAGGCCGTCGATGCCCTGCTCGCGAAGGATCTGGTCGGTGAAGCCGAGGCGGTAGCCGCCGACCACCTCCTGCGTGCGGTTGTTCCACACCAGCATCTGGTGATAGCGGGCATCGAAGCGGTCGATGTCGATCGCCTTGCCCGTGCCCTCGCCCACGCTTCGGAAGCTGATCTCGCGCAGGCGGCCGATCTCGAGCATGGTGAGCGGGATGCGCTCGCTTCGCGTGCACCACACCTCGAACTCGCCGGAGCGGAGCAGCATGTCCTCAGGGGGAAGACCGGCGAGCTCGGCGGCGAGCTCGGCCGGTTCGTGCTGCGATCGATCGGGGACCGGCAGCGGCGACACCAGGGTGGGCGGTGCATGACGCGGCCGGTCCAGTCTCGTGCGCAGCAGGTAGGTGCGCACGCGCAGGTACTTCATGATGTCATCCTCGTCACCCTGCGCCAGCACCTCGTCGGCCGGAATGGGCGTGCCCACCACCAGGCGGATGGCCAGGCTGCGGCGTGCGGCGGCGGCGTACTCGCGGACCAGCATGATCGTGCGGAAGATGGGGTGCACCAGTCCCAGCAGCTGGAAACGGAGCCGGTTGCCGCCATCGACGAAGATGGGCAGCACGGTGGCGTTCGTGCGGCGGGCCACCCGGGCGACCTGCGTCTGCCAGTGTCCATCCACCGCGCGCCACCGGCGCCAGGTGAAATGGCTGACTTCACCTGCCGGGAACACCACCACGCAGTGCCCCTCCTGGAGCCAGTCGATCACCTGTCGGAGCATGCGGACGTTCGCCCTGGCAGCATCACGCTCATCGAGCACGCTGGCCGCGAAGACCCGCCCCCGAACCGGGGGCAGATCGGCCATCATGCGATTGGCCACGAAACGCACATCGGGGCGCACGCGGTCGAGCAGTGTGGCGATGACCTGCGGATCGGCGCCCCCGTAGGCATGATTGCAGACCACCAGCAGCGATCCGGATCGCGGGATGCGGGCCTCATCCTCCGGGCTGACCACGCCGTGAATGCCGGTGACGCGATTGAGGCGCTCCAGTGCGGAGAGTTCCGCGGGCTGCGCCGCCATGCCTCGGGCGATTCGACGGAAGTGCCCAAGCCCGATCAAAAGGTCGGCCAGCGGACGCACCACGGTCCAGAGCCATCGGAGCGCCGCAGGCCCCGAGACGTCGGGCAACCGGATCTCGGATCCAGGATCTGCGGTCATGCCCAAAGGCTAGCCACAGGCCCTGAAGCCGCATGAAGGTCCGGTGCGGGAATCTCGAAGACCCTGCAAAGACGCAGGCCGACCCGTGCGGGCCGGCCTGCGTGTGAAAGTGACCCCAAGGGGATTCGAACCCCTGTCCCCACCGTGAAAGGGTGGTGTCCTAGACCGGGCTAGACGATGGGGCCGGTCGAGCGATCGAGCATACGCGCGGCAGTCGGACCCGTCACTTTGGAG
>JBILWQ010000038.1:0-10547 GCA_044369805.1 Phycisphaerales bacterium | reverse complement strand
CGAAGGTGGCCGCATCGAGACCATCGTTGAAGAGGATCCAGAAGGTCTCGCTGCTTCCCGAGAGCGCCGCGGCGTTGAGCTGCAGCGAGAGCAGGTACGCGCCGCTGGCCGGTCCGGTGCCCGAGGGATCCCGAAGCGTGAAGCTCAGGTGCCGGTGGATGCCGCCGTTGCTCTGAACCGCCAGGTCAAAGCCCGCCACCGGCTGTTCGGCCACCACGAACTTCGCCGTGAGGTACTTCACCTCCATCTCGATGCCCGTGACGGGCTCGAACGTGGAGCCGTTCCACCGCCGAAGTCCGTCGACGGCCTTCCAGCCCAGGCGCGTGCCTGCGGGGAACGTGCCCGCGGCGGCCTCGAAGCCGGGGTTGCTGGTGAATCGCGGCACGCCGGTGTCCCCGAGCGTGGTCACGAAGAGCCGCTCGGGCACGGGGGACAGGTCCGCGTCGTAGGCGTTGGTGAACAGCGCGGATCCGCTGCGCGTGATGGCGACGTCGCCGGCATGCTGGGCCAGGGCGGTCGCGTGCAGCAGGAGCGCGGCGATCGTGGCGAGCGTTCGTTGGATCATGGTCGGAAGGCTCCTGCAAGGAATGGATCGAAGGCGTTGGCGTTCTCGTCGCGGTAGAGGCGCGAGAACATCTCGCTCGAGGCATGGCCATCGGCGAAGGCGTAGTTGCCCTGTGCATCGGCGGTGCCCGGGCGGCCGGACACCCACGCCGTGCCCACCTGCGTGGCGGCGACCGCGGCGGCCCCGGGCGAGGCGCCCCATTCCTCGACATGCGGGTGATCCGCACCGGCGAACTCGCCCTGCTGGGCCATGCAGATCGTGTGCACCGTGCAGGCGGGGCTGCGGATGGCCTGCAGGCGGTCGGTGATGCGGGTCGGGTCAAGGGCGCCCCATGCCGAGAATTCCCGGGCGAGATGGTTGTTGATGCCGTAGCTGGTCCTCCTGAAGCGGCCACCCGAGCCCGGAACGGGCACGCCCTGTCCACCGATCTGGACCGGCCAGTGCGAACTGTCGTCGAGCGGGCTCCGCATCACGGCGGACTGTTCATCCAGGAAGGGCAGCAGCGTCTCCACGAAGCTCTCGCCCTGGCCCTGGTCCACGCCGCCGTGCGGCAGGCGAGCGTCGGCCAGGAAGCCGCGGTTGGATTCCGCATACCCCTGGTGCGCCCGCTCGAGCGATCGCAGGTTGAGCAGGCACGAGGCGACGCGCGTTCCATGGCGGACCGAGCGGAGCGCGGGCAGCAGCAGGCCGGCCAGCAGGGCGACCACGGCCAAGACCACCAGCAACTCCACGAGCGTGAATCCATTGCGTGGCAGGGGCATTGTTCGCGGCGTTCGTTCGGACATGGCGATGAAGCCGCGCATGGCGCGGACGGTGTGCAGTCAAGGCGTGGAAGGAGAGGCCGGAAGGCCCGGACGGTGCGGAACGTCAGCCGACGGGAGGCGGCTGGGCCCGGGACTCGCGACCCACCGCCAGGCAGGTCCGCGTTGTCACACTCGGAATCCGTGTGGGCACGGCGCGGGGTGCGGGCACCATCGGTGGCGCGCTCGCCATGCCGCCCGCCTGCTGCTGGGCCAGCATGTCGCAATCGTCGCACGGCTCGCCAGGCACCCCTCGTGGCTCGCCGTGGTGGTCGTGGGTCGCGGCGTCCGCGTGGTGCTCGCACGCATGTTCGCGCGAGTGGCTGTGCTGAGGCGCCTGGCCGTGGTGGCCGCAGGCGTGCACGCCGCGCAGGCCCAGTGGGCCCATCAGCAGGATCAGCATGCACAGGATGCGGGCGGTCTGGACCATCGACTCGCATGATAGAGGGGCCAACCCGGCCCGATCAACGCATGCCGCTCTCTAAACTTGTCCCATGCGCCGCCCTCCGCTGAAGGTGTTTCCCTCCACGCTGTGGGAATACCCCAGCCAGCACTACGACATGAAGGACGCCGACGGCTTCACGGTCACCGTTCAGGGTGACAAGGACTACGTCGGGGCCACGCCCAGCTGGGTCATCTGGCAGCTGCTGCAGCGATACACCCGCGAGGGCGACACGGTGCTTGACCCGATGTGCGGATCGGGAACCACGCTCGACGTCTGCACCCATCTGAAGCGCAAGGGCGTGGGATTCGACCTGGCTCCCACGCGCGACGAGATCCGCCAGGCCGACGCCCGCTCGCTGCCGCTTCCGGACGCGAGCGTCGACTTCGCCTTCGTGGATCCGCCGTACTCCACGCACGTGGACTACTCGAGCGACCCACGCTGCATCGGCAAGCTCGACGCCTCGGGTGACGACGGTGGCCGGGCCTACTACGACGCCATGGACCGCGTGATCGTCGAGATGCACCGCACCCTGCGCAACCGCCGGTACATGGCGGTGTACGTGAGCGACTCCTGGCGCAAGCGCCGCGGCGAGAAGGGGGGCGGCGGAGGCGTGTTCATGCCCATCGGCTTCGAGCTCTTCGCCCGCATGAGGCGGCTCTTCACCATGATCGACGTGGTCTGCGTGGTGCGGCACAACGCCAAGCTCGAGCGAGGCGACTTCGCCCGGGCGGCGCTCGAGGGCAACTTCTTCCTGCGGGGGTTCAACTACCTGATGATCGCCAAGAAGGTGGATGACGCCCCGGCGACCCGGGGCTAGGTTCCGGCCGTCAGGCAGAACCTAGAGTCCGTCGAACACGCCCGGCCGCTCCGAGGCCCAGGTGGCCAGCCAGCCCCATGCCGTCTCGTCGTCGCCGTGAAGGCTGGCCAGGCTCCGCAGCGCCCGGCTGTCGATCTCCTCGCGCAGCCGGAGCAGCGTGCCCAGCACCGGCGCCTCGCGATCGAGCGTGGCCAGGGTCGCGGGTCCGGGATTGAGCGGATCCGTGGGCCAGGCCTTCCGTGCCTCGACCATCCGGGGCAGCAGCTCGTCGAGCGCGGCATCCCGAGCCTCCAGCACACCTTCGGCGGCGGCCTCGAGCGCGCCGCCATCACGCAGGCCCCGCAACAGCCGCTCGGCGGTCGGCTCGAACGGCCGACGCTCCAGGAAGATCTCGGGGTAGGCGCGCTGCCAGTAGCCCCGGCGGAGTTCGCGGGCCTGCTCGGGGGGGAGTGCCTGGCCAATTCGGTCCATGAGCTCGCGCTGCAGCTCGATGCGCGAACTCGCCGCGACCGTCACCAGCGAGGCCGCGGACCGGACGGCCTTGGCCAGGTGCGTGCCCGCCTCGGTGTCGGGCACCTTCTGCAGCTGCGCGCGCTTCAGATCGAGCACCAGGCCACGAAGGGCCTGCAGGCAGGCTTGACGCAGCGACTCGGCGCCCTCGATGAGTGGCACGGCGCTGTCCACGAGCGCCATGTCGGCGATGGCCCGGCTGTCCTCGTCCAGGTCCAGGTCCTCCAGCAGCGCGGGAACGTCGATCGTGGCCTCGCGGTCGAGCCGGAACAGGGTGTGCACGGGCATGTCGCGCCAGCCAAGCCCCGCGAAGTCGGTTGCACGCTCCAGGCGGAGCCGCTCCACCGCGGGATCCCCCAGCGTGCGACCCGACAGGGCCGCCGCCTCCGCCAGCAGCGGATCCTCGATGAGCTGCAGTCGCGAGCGGGCGGCATCGAGCTCGGCGATGGCGGTCCGCAGTCTTCGCTGAAGCTCGGCTAGCGAGACGTCGGTTCGCAGGCCCTCCTCCACGGCCAGCTGCATGGGTCGAAGCCGATCCAGGCAGCCGCGGAGCTCGATGGCCCATCGTTCGCCAGCCTCCTGAGCGAGCGCCGCGATGATCGTCTCGCGGTCGGGATCGCCCGCCGCCAGGGAGGGCAGCCGGATGGTGGCCCAGGCGCCGAACTCCGAGGGCAGCAGCTGGCCCAGCACGTCGGAGCCGGTCCGGACCGGCAGACGGCGGGGCGGAGGCGAGGGTGGCGGCGGCGGCAACTCCCGATCGAAACGCGCGGCGACGGCGGGATCGAGGATGACCTCGAGTGTCTCGCGCAACGAGGCCACGCCCTGCTTCCGCATGCTGGCGGTCGCCTGTCGCATGGACTCCGGCAGCGCCTGGATGACTCGCTCGTTCAGCGCCTGCAAGGCGACCTGACGCGCCTTGCGCACCTTGTCCACCTCCGGCGATCGCGGGTCGCGCTTCATGAGTTCGACCAGCTGGTCGCGGAACCGCAGATCCACGGCCTCGTGCTCGGCGATCGCCTCGCGAATGGTCCGTCGGGTCGGGGCATCGATCGAGGGCTGTTCGGCCGCCACGGGCGCCAGCAGTTCGCTGCCCGCGCGGGGCGCGTTGCGCGAGGCGGCATCCACCAGGGCCTCGCGGAGCCGCGACTCCACCTCGGGCGCCAGGGCGGACTTCAGCTGGTCCAGCACCTCCAGATCCAGTCGAAGGATGGCGTCGAGCGGAGGGCGAAGCCCCGCCCGAACCGCCTCGAGCACCTTGCGTTCCTCGATGGGCGTGCCGGCCGCCTGCATGTCCCGGCGAATCCGGATGCCATCGAGCGGGGCTCGAAGTCGGGCCTCGGCCACTCGGCGGACCAGCGGTTCCAGTCGACGCGCGTAGTCGCGCAGCGCCTCCCGCACCACCGCCTCCTCGGTCGCGTCCACCGCGACGCGGGGGATCATGAGCCGGAGATCCAGGATCGCCGGTCCCTGCGCCTCGGCCACGGCGCGCCACCGGTCGATGGCGCGGTCGATCCGCAGCGATTCAAGACGATCGGACCACGCGGGACCGAGGCAGGTGGACCACGTGGCCAGCAGATCCGCGTCGAGCGACTCCAGTCGGCGGAGGGTGGAGGCATGACGCCGGGCGAACGCCTGGACCGTCGCCAGGTCAGCCATCCAGTTTCCTTCGGAGCCGGGTGAGCGACCGCCCTCGAGTGGGTTGTTGAGCGCGCGGATGCGCTCGCCGAGTGCCGCCGCATCGCCGGCCATCACCACGGCCCACTCGTGCAGGTAGGCATCGTGCGCCGCATCCACGCAGCTCCAGGGTCCGGGCTGATCGTGCAGGCCGGGGGCCACGAGCACGGCGGATCCCATGGGCACCGGCAGCGCGTCGAATCGCTGCGGCACCGCGTCGCATGCGGCAACCGCCGGCAGCAGGAAGGCCATCCGGACAAGGGCCCCGAGGGCAAGGCCTGGGCGAGCCATGGGGGGATTCTGTCGAAAATCCGCCATTGCGGGCTCAAGGGTCCCCTGGAATCCGCCGAACGACCTGTCAAGCGGCATCGGGCCGGATGGGACCGGACCGGAGGCCGTGAAACTCGGGAAATCGCTTGCCATGCAGGCGATTGGATCCGACGGTTGGTTCGTGACTGGCGGACCCTGGAGGGTGGGTCCGGCAGGGGGCCCGGCAAGGGCCTGCGGATGCGGGAAACATCCGCCGCGAATGGTGCGAGGCCGAACGGCCGAGCACCGGGTCCGGACGCGAGGAGGGTCGCGCCCGGAACCGCAACCGAAGATCCGATCGATGCGTGGCGGGAACCCGGTTCGGGATATCGGCGGTGCGGTGTCGCCCCAAGCGGAAGGATCAAGGCATGGAACCGATGACAGCGAGGACGGGTTGCAACGGGAGTGGCGATCCACGGCGACGGCGTGCACTGGGGGTCTTCACGATCTCGGTGGCCTGCATCGGGGCCGCCACCGCGTTCCTCAACGGAACCTTCCTGGGTGCCGCCCAGAGCGCGGTGCCGGCGGATTCGCAGGTTCAGGTCCGATCGGGCGAGCCTCGGGTGATCCACGTGCCCGGCGAGACTGCCACCATTCAGGGGGCCATCGACATGGCTCCGGATGGTTCCACGATCATGATCGCCCCAGGCGTCTATCGGGAGCGCATCCTGCTGGAGGATCGCTCGGTGCATCTGCTCGGCGTGGGCGGCGCCTCCGCGACGCAGGTGGTTGGCGACGGGTCGACGCGACCCATCGCCTGGATCCGTGGCGGTTCCAGCCGAATCGAGGGCCTCACCTTCGAGGGTGGCCGGGGTGACACGGGTCGCGGCGCCAGCGTGCAGCGAGGCTCGACCGTCTTCGTGGGCTGCGGTTTCGTCCGCAACGCGGGCGGTGTGGAGGCCACGGATGCGCGGGTGGGCTTCGAGGCGTGTCACTTCACCGGCAACCGATCGCCCTTCGCTGGCGGAGGGTTGCTGGCGCGGCGGAGCGAGCTCCAGCTGGATCGCTGCAGCGTGGAGGCCAACGTGGCCACCACCTTCGGCGGTGGCTTGGGACTGATGGAGGGCGAGATCCGGATGCAGGACTCCGTGCTGGCCAACAACCGCGTCGCCAGCGGCCTGTACGGTGATCAGGCCCGCGTGATGGTGCAGGGCGGAATCTTCCAGGGCAACGTCTCGGCCGAGAGCGGTCCGGCGGCGTTCCTGGCCGGTGGCTCGGCCACGTTCAACGGCGTGCGTTTCGACGACAACCGCAGCGATGGAGGCTGGGTCGTGCATGGCAGCGGAGACGCGATCCTCTCGCTCGAGGGGGTCGAGGGCGAGGTGGGACGAATCTGGACCGCCGACGAGGGGGGAGACGAACTTGCGATGGTGGATCCGGCAAACGGGGCCGGATTCCCCATCACGGCGCCCTGACGCGCCGCAACGGACATCCACCGCTGGCCCGCCCCGACCCTACGCGGTCGGGGCGGGCTTCTTTCGAGGTACAGTGCCGTCGGCCATGCAGCCTTCAGGTACTCACGTCCCGCCGACCGCCGGATGGCGGCATGCTTCCGCCAACCCATCACTGCCCGAGGCTCATGCGAGCGTGCCGGTGGCGGGTGCCGCGGGTTTCTGGCGGAAGATGCTGGCCTTCGCCGGTCCAGGCCTCATGGTGTCCGTGGGCTACATGGATCCGGGCAACTGGGCGACCGACCTCGCCGGCGGGGCTCGCTTCGGCTACACGCTGCTCTGCGTCATCCTGCTCTCGAATCTGATGGCCATCCTGCTGCAGCACCTGGCGCTCAAGCTGGGCATCGCGGCGCAGCGTGACCTGGCGCAGGCGTGCCGGGACGCCTCGGGACGCGGCTGGGGCCTGATCCAGTGGCTGATCTGCGAGATCGCCATCGCGGCCTGCGACCTGGCCGAGGTGATCGGCTCGGCCATCGCGCTCAACCTGCTCTTCGGCATGCCGCTGGTGGTGGGGGTTCTGGTCACGGCGCTGGACGTGCTGGTGGTGCTCATGCTGCAGAGCCGGGGGTTCCGTGTGCTGGAGTGCATCGTGGGAGGGCTCATCGTCACCATCGGTGGCTGCTTCGCCTACGAGCTGGCCGTGTCCAGCCCCGCGTGGAGCGAGGTGCTGGGCGGATTGCTGCCGAGGCCCGAGGTTGTGACGAACCCCGAGATGCTCTACATCGCGGTGGGCATCCTGGGCGCCACGGTGATGCCGCACAACCTGTACCTGCACTCGAGCGTGGTCCAGACGCGGGCCTACGAGCGCACCGAGGCCGGCAAGGCCATGGCCATCCGCTTCGCCACGCTCGATTCCACGGTGGCGCTGCTCTGCGCGTTCTTCATCAACGCGGCCATCCTGGTGCTCTCCGCGGCCGCGTTCCATGGCACCGAGCATGCGGGCGTGGCCGACATCGGCGACGCGCATGGGCTCCTGGCGCCGGTGCTGGGAGCGCCGCTGGCAGGGACCGTGTTCGCCGTGGCGCTGCTGGCCAGCGGTCAGGCCAGCACGCTGACCGGCACCCTGGCCGGTCAGATCGTGATGGAGGGGTTCCTGGATCTTCGGCTGCGGCCCTGGGTGCGTCGGCTCATCACGCGATCGGTGGCGGTGGTGCCCGCGGCCATCGTGGCGGCCACCCTGGGTGAGCGCGGCGTGGGGCAGCTGCTGGTGCTGAGCCAGGTGATCCTCTCGCTGCAGTTGAGCTTCGCCGTGGTGCCGCTGGTGAAGTTCACGGGCGACCGGGTGAAGATGGGCCGCTTCGCCAATCCGGGGTGGATGGCCGCGATCGCG
The DNA here is from genome assembly GCA_044369805.1 of Phycisphaerales bacterium. Taxonomy (GTDB): domain Bacteria; phylum Planctomycetota; class Phycisphaerae; order Phycisphaerales; family SM1A02; genus SYAC01. Next base: position 2,646 of record JBILWQ010000038.1, on the reverse strand, counting down.
TGGATCGTGGCGGGGGTGATCATCCTGCTGAACGCATTCCTGCTGTGGCAGACCGTGGCGGGATGGCTGCGGGGGGAGGGCTGAACATGTACGCCAAGGTGCTGGTGCCGCTGGAGAACTCCAGGGCCGACCAGGCGATCGTGGACCACGTGCGGAAGTTGGCGCGGATGCACGGTTCCCGGCTGCTGCTGGTGCACGTGGCCGATGGCTGGGTGGCCCGCTACCAGAACCAGCTGGACCTGCAGGATTCCGAGGAGATGCGCGGCGACCGGGACTATCTGGATCGGCGCCGGGCGGAGCTTGCCGCCGAGGGCTTCGAGGTGGAGACGCTGCTCGAGCAGGGCGAGCCCGCGCGTCGCATCGTGCAGGTGGCCGAGGACCGGGGCTGCGACCTGATCGCCATGGCCACGCACGGGCACGGCATCGTGAAGGACATCCTGCTGGGCAGCGTCGCGGCGGGTGTGCGGCACCGCACGCGAGTTCCCGTGCTGCTCGTGCGGGCGTAGGTCAGGCGCCAGGGTCCGCCTTGCGGAGCCAGGCTTCCTCGTGGGCGGCCAGATCGGCCTCGAGCCTCTCCCGTTCCTTCACCAGCTTGTCCAGCCTGACGCGGTCACGGGCCAGCGTGGGGCTGACCAGTTCCTCGTCGATCTGGGTGCGGCGCGAGGTGAACTTGGCGATGGCGGCCTCGAGTTCCTCGGGGCTCCTGCTGTCGAGCGGTGAACGCCTGGGCTTGGGCGCGTTGGCGAGCTTCGCCGCGGGTGCCTCGGCCGCCTTGGGTGCGGGCTTGGCGGCGGGCGAGGGTCGCTTCGCCGACTCCTTCGCGGCGGCCATCATCTCGGCGGCGCGGCGTTCCTCCCATTCGTCATAGGTGCCGTCGAAGAGGGTGGCGCCGCCGTGGCCGTCGACGATGATGAGCCGGTCGCAGGTGCTCTGCAGCAGCGCACGGTCGTGGCTCACCAGCAGCAGCGCGCCGTCGAAGCCGCCGTCGTCGGGGTCCATGGCCAGCGCTTCCTCCAGACGTTCAGCGCTCGGGATGTCGAGATGGTTGGTGGGCTCGTCGAGCACCAGCAGGTTGTGGCCGCCCGCCACCAGGCCGGCGATCACGGCGCGCGCACGCTCGCCGCCACTGAGCTCGCCCAGCACCTTCTCCTGTTCGCTGCCGCTGAACAGGAAGGCGCCGGCCATGTTGCGAGCTTCCTGTTCGGTCAGCTTGGCGCCGCCCGGCCGTGCGGGCACCGTGCGCTGCAGGTGCTGCCAGATCGTGAGCGTGCGGTCGAGGTGGTCGTGCGTCTGGCGGAACCAGCCCGCGTGCATCTTGGGGCTGCGCTTGATCGTGCCGGCGTCGGGCTCGAGCTCGCCCAGCAGCGTGCGGATGAGCGTGGTCTTGCCGGCGCCGTTGGGGCCGATCACGCCGATGCGCTCGCCCGGCGCGATGAACAGGTCCATGCCGCGGAAGAGCTGCCGATCGCCCAGCTTCTTGGCGATGCCCTCCGCCACCAGCACCGAATCGCCCACGCGCGGGCCGCTCGGCAGGCGGATCTGCATCGAATCCAGCTCGATCGGTCGCTCCACCAGCTCGTCGCGCTTGAATCGCTCCAGCCGCGTGGCGCGGCCGCGGGCCTGCTTGGCGCGCTGACCCGCCTTGTAGCGGAGGATGTACTTCTCCTCGCTGCGGATGCGGTCGAGCTGCTTCTCGTGCACGCGCATCTGCGTGAGGTGGCGCTCGGCGCGCAGGGCCACGAAGGCCTCGTAGTTGCCCGGGTAGCTGCGCACGCGACCGTCGTGGATCTCCTCGATGCGATGCACCACGCGGTCGAGCAGGCGGCGATCGTGGCTGATCACGATCACGGCGCCCTTGAAGGTCTCGGCCAGGAAGGTCTCGAGCCACTTGCAGCCCTCGATGTCGAGGTGGTTGGTGGGCTCGTCCAGCATGATCACGTCGGGGTTCTGCAGCAGCAGACGGGCCAGGCTCAGGCGTGCCTTCTGACCACCGCTCAGCCCGGTGACCGGAATGTCGAACTGGTGGTCCTCGAAGCCAAGGCCGTGCAGCACGGCATCGACCAGGTGGTCGTTGCTCCAGCCGCCGCCGCGCTCGATGGCCTCCTCCAGCTCGACTTGGCGGTCCATGAGTCGCTGCAGCTCGGCACCCTCGGCCGTGGCCATCGCCTCGAAGACCTGATCCAGTTCTGTCTTCGCGCGGTCGGCCTCGGCCATGGCCTTGGCCGCGGCGCTGCGCAGCGTGTCGCCGGCGTCGAAGCGGTGCTCCTGCGCCATGTAGCCAAGGCGTGTGCCCCGCTGCACGCTCACGTCGCCCGAGTCGAACCTGGCGGTGCCGCAGAGAACCTTGAGCAGCGTGGTCTTGCCGCAACCGTTGCGGCCCACCAGGCCCACGCGCTCGCCCGGCTCGATGGCGATGGTGGCGCCGTCAAGCACCTGCTTCGCGCCGAGCGTGACGCGGATGTTGGTGGCCGTGACGATGGGCATGGGGATGGGGCGGGTCTTCCCCAGCGGAGAGCAACGCACGCGGCAGGATTCGAACCTGCGACCCTCGGTTCCGAAGACCGATGCTCTGATCCGCTGAGCTACGCGTGCCTGAAGGGTGGAGAGTCTAGCCGGGGCCTGCGACGGCCGATCCAGTGCCCGGAA
>JBILWQ010000325.1:0-2611 GCA_044369805.1 Phycisphaerales bacterium | reverse complement strand
CGCCACCCGCGTGGCCGCTGGAAAGGGTGCGCGGGCTGCTGCAGGGACTTCTTCGCGATGGCATGTCCATCCGGGACATCGAGCGGATCGCCGAGGTGGCCCACGCCGCGCCGGACCTGCCACGCGCCATCGAGGCGGCCCGTGGCATCGGCGCCCGCGAGCTCTGCGAGCGACTGCTGCGGCAGACCGGACCCACCAACCGCAGGTTGCAGGCCGTCTGGGTGGATGCCGAGGCGCTCGAGGGCAACGCGGCCACGCGTGCGGCCGAGCGGAGCGTGGTGCCTGATGCGGCCATCGCCGAGCGGCTCGTGCGTTCGGCCGCACCGGGTCTGCGTCGGCTGCTCGAGCGAGGCGTGCCTGCCGTGGTCGTCACTCCGGACCGGCTTCGCGAGACCGTGAGTCGGGCGTTGCGCGGACGGCTGGGTGACGTGACCGTGCTCGGGCGTGGCGAGGTGCCCGCCGACTGTCATCTGGAGATCGAAGAGACGCTTCCCGCCTGAGATCGCAGGAGATAACCTTGACGGACCCCATCCGCTGCCACGGCCGCACCGAACGTCACGCCCTTGAACTTGCCCACGCCCGCTGCCCGGCGGGCTTCGAGATCGTGCACTGGAAGAGGTCCGAGACCGGTGCCCGCGGGGGGATCGAGTTGGCGGTGCGGCCCATCCGGCCCGCCGCGAGGCGGCAACGGGCCAGGCTCCGGCTTCTGGCTTCCGTGCTCGCCCTCCGGGCCGCGGCAGAGGAGGCCCACAAGTCCGCACGGCCTGACGTGCGACTGGAGACCCCGGTGCCGCACGCGGCCCGCCCGGAGCGGTGGGCCTTCGTGGGCGTGCCCGGCAGCGGCGTGACCCGCGTGGTGGGAGGGCTGGCGGGTCGCCTGCACGGCCGCGGGGGTTGCTCGATCGGGCTGATTTCCGCTGGAGACGAGATCCATGCCGAGCCGCTGCGACGACTCGCGGACGCCACAGGCATTCCCGCGCGATCGGCGATCCATGCGGCGGCGGTGGCCGAGATCGCGGGTTCGCTGGGCCACCGTTCGCTGCTGCTCGTGGATCTGCAGGGTGTCGGACCCCGCGACGGCGATCGCCTGGTCGCGCATGCCAGGACGCTCGAGAGCCTCGCGCCGACGCTGGTCTGTGCGGTGGTGGCAGCGGATGCCGATCCGCTCTCGCTTCGACGGCAGATCGAGGTGTTCACGCGGCTCGGCGCAACGCACGCCGTGCTCTCGCGCGTCGACCTCGCGGCGAGTCTCGATCCCGCTTTGCACGTGCTCGCGGAGTCGGGCCTGTCGCTGGCCTGGGTCGCGCATGGCAGCACGTCCGGCGGCGAACTCACGCCAGCCTCCCAGGCCTGGCTGGAGCGAGCCGCCGTCCCCGCGACGGTTTCGTGAATCTTGGTGGAACCGCGTGGGTGGCCCTTGCACCGCGCGGTGGATCCATTATGCTCCCCCCATCGTGCGGGCCAAGGATTCGGCGCGCACGGTGACGGGCATGACGCCCGTCTCACTGTGAAGGGTGGCGCCGCCACCCTCGACGTCGGGACGTTTGGTCAAGGAGCGACCGCATGTCCAAGGCAAGTTCCGCTTCCCGTCCAGCCGCCAGGAAGGCAGCCGGCACCGGAAGCCGCACTCCCCAGTCCGCAACCGTCACCGATCGGGTGAAGAGGGGGGCATCGCGCCGCGCCGCGCCCCGGCCTTCGCCCGAGACCATGCCCATGGACACGCCCGAGACGGTGGATGCCGCGTGGCGGTGCTACCGCGGCCTGCCGGCGGAGAGCGTGTCGCGGCAGGCCCTCCGGAATCGCCTGATCGAGCGGTATCTCGACGTGGTCAAGTTCACCGCCGCGCGGCTCCACACGCGACTGCCGAGCGAGGTGGACGTGGAGGACCTCATGAGTGCAGGCCTGTTCGGGCTCATGGACGCGATCGATGCCTTCGACCCGGACCGCGGCGTGAAGTTCGAGACCTACTGCGCCCAGCGCATCCGCGGGGCCATCTTCGACGAGCTCCGGGCCATGGACTGGGTGCCCCGCCTGGTCCGCAGCCGCACGGCCAGGCTGGAGCGGGTCCGCAAGACCATCGAGATGGAGGAGGGGCACCGCGCCACTGACGCCGAGGTGGCCAGGCGACTCAACGTGAGCCCCGAGGAGTTCACCAAGCTCTGCCGGGACAGCCGTCCGGTGGGCGTGGTCAGCATGCACCGCAAATGGAACGACGCGGACTCGGGCAAGGAAGGCCGCGAGGTGGACGTGATCGAGGACGCGCGGCAGGACCGTCCGCTCGATCGCCTGCATCGCAGCGACGTGCAGCAGCTGCTCACCAAGGGGCTCAGCCGCGCCGAGCGCCTCATCCTCATCCTCTACTACTACGAGGAGATGACGATGAAGGAGATCGGGCTCACGCTCGATCTCAGCGAGAGCCGCGTGAGCCAGATGCACAGCAGCATCATCATGCGACTGAAGGCGCAGATGAAGCACCGCGTGAAGGAACTCTGATCCGGGGCCCCGCGGGGGCCGTCACAGCGACATGGGCGCCGGCTCGCGATCCACCAGGATCTCCGCCGGCGTCTTCGCCTTCACCTCGTCCGCCGTCACGCCAGGGGCCACTTCGGAC
>JBILWQ010000037.1:0-10585 GCA_044369805.1 Phycisphaerales bacterium | reverse complement strand
GCGTGGCACCACGCTCCTCGAGGATGCGTGCCGTCCAGCTGCCCACCTTGCCGAAGCCCAGCATGCTGAACCGGAGCCCGCGAAGCTGCATGCCGAAGTCGGGCAGCAGCTCCTCGAGGACCATGACCAGGCCCATGGCGCTTGCGCGGTCGCGGCCGGGCACCCCGCCCAGCTCGACCGGCTTGCCGGTCACCGCGCGGGCGGTGTCCTGACGCCCATGTTCCGGCGTGGTCTGCGCGAAGGTGTCCACGAACCATGCCATCGTCTGGCTGTCCGTGCCCACACCGGGCCCGGGAATGTCGTAGTCCGGGCCGATCTGGTTGCTGATCGCGCTGCAGAAGCGACGGGTGACCCGCATGAGTTCGTCGCGACCCAGTTCGCGCGGATTGCACCGCACGCCACCCTTGGCGCCACCGAAGGGCAATCGGAGCAGGCTGCACTTGAGGCTCATGATCATGGCCAGACCCTTCATCTGGTCCAGCGTGACATGCGGGTGATAGCGCAGTCCACCCTTGTAGGGCCCGAGCGCGTTGTTGTGCTGCACGCGATAGCCGGTGAAGATGCGGTGACGACCATCGTCCATGAGCACCGGGAAGTGCACCACGATCTCGTTCTTGGGCTGGGCCAGCATGAGCTGGTGCTCGTGTCGCATGCCCACCAGCGGGGCCATGGCCAGGACCTGCTGGAGCACCTGGTGGTACAGACTGCCCGGCTCGGGCACGATCTCGAGTTCCTCCAGGATGCGTGCAGGCGTGCGCCGCAGGTGCTCGGCGTGGATGGGTTCGGTGCGATCGATGCCGTGTCGGTTCATGGCCGTCCTCCGCGGAGGAATCTCTTCGGACGACGGGGCATTCCGGCTGCCGATTCCCGCCCGGAGCGGCCAACTTCGGCTTATGGGCGGTTCGATCAGCGGGTGAAACGGACCCGGCCCCAATCGGCAGGATCGCGGGGATCCGGCGACCAGGTCGGCGTCCACGACCAGAGGCTGGGCTCGACCGCAGGTTCGGTGGAGGCTGAAGCGTTCCGCCGTCGCAGGAAGTTCATGCGGCGCACGTCCCCCACCACGGGCTCCAGACCTGACTCGTTCACCCCATGCCCGGAGCCCGCCGAGGCGACCTCGAGGCAGCTCCACGGAATGGCCAGTTCGATCATCCACGCCCGGTCCGTGTCGGACGCGTCATTGAGCGTGCCATCCACATGCAGGCCACCGTCGAGCGTCGCGCAGGACCAGGGCCGGGGCTCGATGGCCCCATCCACGCGCCGCTCCACGGTGCCGCGAAGCACGCCTCGCGCGTTGGCTCGCACGGTGAACCATGCCTGACCACCCGTGCCGGGATCGATGAAGACCTCGAAGTCGCTGTCGGGCCACGCCGCCGCGTCGGCCCGCTCCACGGTGGCCCGGACATCGGTCTCCATGAGCAGCGCCGCCACGTAGAGATGCCGCTCATCCCAGAGCAGCTTGAACCACGTCTCCTGCGGCGGGCGAGGACCCTCGGGATCGACCGCGTCGGCGAAGGGTTCGCTCCACGGCGCACCCATCCACGCGGGATCATCCAGATGCCCGTCGAGCACCGGCGGGTGAGCGGTGTATCGGCAGGCATACTCGCGCTGCGTGCCCGGTGGCGTGTGCCGAGGCCACGGCCCGTAGGCCGCGCTCTGGCAGGCGGTCAGCACCAGAAGGATCGTCCAGAGCGGGCCCAGTCCCGCACGTCGCATCGGCATCGCCGCAGGCTAGCGGCCCCGGATCAAAAGTGAAGCGGCCGCCCCGTGCGGAGCGGCCGCGGACACCAGGTTCAGGCGCGGGTCACTTCGAGGACTTCGCCCGATCGGCCTCGAGCACCGCCGCGCGGGCCGCCGCCAGACGCGCCACGGGCACGCGGAAGGGCGAGCAGCTGACGTAGGCCAGGCCCACGTCGTGGAAGAAGTACACGCTCGACGGGTCGCCGCCATGCTCCCCACAGATGCCCAGCTTGATGTCCGGACGGCCCGCACGGCCCTTCTCGACCGCGGTGCGGACCAGTTGGCCCACGCCCGCCACGTCGATGCTGGCGAAGGGGTTGTCCTTGGAGATCTCCAGCTCGGCGTACCGGGGCAGGAAGCTGCCGCTGTCGTCGCGGCTCATGCCCAGGCAGGTCTGCGTGAGGTCATTGGTGCCGAAGCTGAAGAACTCCGCGGTCTTCGCGATGCTGTCGGCGTTGAGCGCACCACGCGGCACCTCGATCATGGTGCCCACCATGTAGGAGAGCTTCTGCTTCGTCGCGCGCTGCACCTCGGCAGCCACGCGGTGCACCAGCTCGACCTGCAGCTCGAGTTCCTTCGCGAAACCGACCAGCGGGATCATGATCTCGGGCTTCACCTTCACGCCCTCGGCCTGCACCTTGGCGGCCGCCTGCAGGATGGCCCGGACCTGCATCTCGCTGATCTCGGGGTACACGATGCCCAGCCGGCACCCACGGAAGCCCAGCATGGGGTTGAACTCGTGCAGCTCGCGCACGCGCGAGGCGATGTCCGCGGCGGGCACGCCCATCTTGCGGGCGAGCGCCTCCTGGGCCCCGTGCTCGTGCGGCAGGAACTCGTGCAGCGGCGGGTCGAGCAGGCGGATGCACGCCGGACGGCCCTCGAGCGCACGGTAGATGCCCTCGAAGTCGCCCTGCTGGAAGGGCAGCAGCCTGTCCAGCGCCGCGCGGCGGGACGACTCGTCCTTCGCCAGGATCATGGCCCGCATGAAGTCGATGCGGTCACCCTCGAAGAACATGTGCTCGGTTCGGCAGAGACCGATGCCCTCGGCACCGAAGGCGATGGCGTTGCGCGTCTGCTCGGGCGTGTCCGCGTTGGTGCGGATGCCCAGGCGGCGGCACTTGTCCGCCAGCTTCATGATGAAGCTGTAGTACCTGAAGACCGGGCTCTCCTCGGGCCGCATGGTCCCGGCCACCAGCACCTGCTTGAGTTCGCTGTCGGCGGTGTCGATGGCGCCGGCAAACACCTCGCCGGTGGTGCCGTCGATGCTGATGGGATCGCCCTCGCGGATGGTGATGCCGCGGCAGGTCAGGGTGGCCGTGTGGTAGTCCACCGCCAGCTCGCCGGCACCCACCACGCACACCTTGCCCATCTGGCGAGCCACCAGCGCAGCGTGGCTGCTCACGCCGCCACGCGCGGTCAGGATGCCCTCGCTGGCGATCATGCCGCGAAGGTCCTCGGGGCTGGTCTCCAGGCGCACCAGCACCACGTGGTGGCCCGCCTTGACCATCTCCTCGGCCTTCGCCGCACTGAAGACGGCCTTGCCGCTGGCGGCGCCCGGACCCGCGGCCAGACCCTTGGTGAGCATGCGGCCCGAGTCGCGCGCCGCCTGGTGGGCCTTGCGGTCGAACACCGGCTGCAGCAGCTGGTTCATGGATTCCGGATCGGCGCTTCGAATGGCGTGCTCGGGGGTCATGAGCCCCTGCTTCACCATGTCGTGGGCGATCCGCACGTAGGCCAGCGCCGTGCGCTTGCCGTTGCGGGTCTGCAGCATCCAGAGCTTCTTGCGCTCGATGGTGAACTCGAAGTCCTGCACGTCGCCGAACTTCCGCTCGAGCGTGGCGCGGACCTTCTCCAGCTGCTTGTGGATGCCCGACATCATCGGGTCCTTGGCCATCTGTGCCACGGGCAGCGGCGTGCGGATGCCCGCCACCACGTCCTCGCCCTGGGCGTTGATCAGGTACTCGCCGTAGAAGACGTTCTCGCCCGTGGCCGGATCCCGCGTGAAGGCCACGCCGGTGCCGCTGTCATCGCCCATGTTGCCGAAGACCATGGCCTGCACGTTCACCGCGGTGCCCCACTCGGTGGGAATGCGGTACTTGGCGCGGTACAGGATGGCTCGCTCGTTCATCCAGCTGCCGAACACGGCGCCCACGGCACCCATGAGCTGGTCCATGGGATCGGCCGGGAAGGCCTTGCCCGTGCGCTCCTTGATGAGCGCCTTGAAGCGCTTCACCAGCTCGCGCAGGTGCGCCTCGCCCAGCTGCGTGTCCTCCTGCACCCCCACCTCGTGCTTCAGTCCATCCATGACCGCGTCGAACGGCTCGTGCTCGTTCTCGTGGCGCTTCTGCACCCCCATGACCACGTCGCCGTACATCTGCACGAAGCGGCGGTAGCAGTCCCACGCGAAGCGCGGATTCCTGGTGGATGCCGAGAGCGCCTCCACCGTCTGGTCGTTCAGACCCAGGTTCAGGATGGTGTCCATCATGCCCGGCATGCTGTCGCGGGCGCCCGATCGCACCGACACCAGCAGCGGGTCCTTGCGGCAGCCGAACTTCTTGCCGACCGCACGCTCCAGCTTGGCCACCTGCGCCTTCACCTCCTTGAGCAGCTGCGGCGGCATGCGCTTGCCGGCCTTGTAGTACAGCGTGCACACATCGGTGGTGATGGTGAAGCCCGGCGGCACGGGCAGCCCGTACTGGCACATGCGGGCCAGGTTGGCGCCCTTGCCTCCGAGCAGCGCCTTGTTGCTGCCGTCACCCTCGGTGCCCTTGGCGCCGAAGAAATAGACGAGCTTGGATGGCACCTTGACCTTGCTCGACCTGGCCTTGGCGGAGGCGCTGGTGGTGCGGGAAGAACGCTTGCTGGAACGCGGAGGCATGGCGAGGCTCATCGAGCGGATCTTTCCTTGCCCCGACTTCAGGGCACTGGTTGCGAGGCCGCGGCGGTCGCCGCAGGGAGGAAGAAGGATAGTGCGTCCGTGGCCGGGCGGAAACATGCCCGCGGCTGGATCCGCGGCTTAGCATGATCCGATGCCCGCAACCCCCCTTCCCTGGCGGCTGCAGCCCATCGAGGCGATGTCGCGGTGGCCCGGGGACGTTCCGCTGGCGGCTCTCGTTTCGGGCGACGGGAGCGCCTGGAGCCGCTGGAGCGTGCTGGCCATTCCGGGCCCATGGGCATCGCTGTCGTCCGGTGCGGGAACGGACGAGACCCACCGATGGCTCAGGGACCTGGCCCAACGTGCCGAAGGGGATGCCTCGCTGCCCGGGGACGGCGGCTGGATCCTGCAGTTCGGCTACGAACTGGGTGCGGCGATCGAGCCGGCCACGCGTGCCACCGCGCGAAGGCCGGAGGCCTGGCCGCTGGCCCAGGCCGCGCCCATGCTCGCCGCCGCGGTGCACGACGCCGTCTCGGACCGCTGGTTCCGCGTGGGCCGGCCGCACGATGACTGGCCCCGCGTTGCGGCCTCGATCGAGACGGGTCGCGCGCCAGCGGCGTTTCACCTGGACACGCCGCGACCCGTCACCACCGATGCCGAGTACGCCTCGATGGTCGCGCGCGTGGTCCACCTCATCCATGCCGGCGACCTATTCCAGGCGAACGTGGCTCGCCTCTGGGAGGCCCGGGGCCAGGGGGATTCCCGCGCCTTCGCATGCGCCGCCCTGGGAGCCAGCCAGGCTCGCTACGGCGCGTGGCTGGAGACGCCTGCGGGCCACGTTGCAAGCATGAGCCCGGAACTCTTCCTCCGGCTGGACGCGGATGGTTCGGTGGTGACGCGTCCCATCAAGGGCACCCGGCCCTCCGGCGCGGACGCGGCGGAGTTCCTCCGGAGCGAGAAGGACGCCGCCGAACTGCACATGATCGTGGACCTGATGCGCAACGATCTCGCCCGCGCCTGCGAGCCGGGAAGTGTCCGCGTGCGAACCCCGCGTCAGGCCGAGCCGCATGCCACGGTGCTGCATGGCGTGGCCGAGATCGAGGGCCGACTGCGGCCCGGCACGGACGCGGCCGACCTGGTCGCCGCCACCTTCCCGCCCGGTTCCATCACCGGTGCGCCCAAGGTGCGGGCCATGCAGGTGATCCGCGAACTTGAAGCCTTCGACCGCGGGCCGTTCTACGGTGCCATGGGGCTGCTGGGCGCCGACGGTTCCCTGTCGCTCAACGTGGCCATCCGGACCGCCACGCTGCAGCCCCTGGGCGCAGGTTGGCGGCTCCGCTACGCCGCGGGCTGCGGCATCGTGAGCGATTCGGATCCGCTGGAGGAGGTCCGCGAGACGCACGCCAAGGCGGCGGTGCTGCTGCGGACCGCGGTGCTCAGCCGCCCGGCAGCTGCCTGGCCTGGACCTGCTGCACCTGCCGCGCGATCTGCGCGGTGACCACGCCCTGGTGACCCGGGTTGAAGCTGAAGTCGAAGGCCACGCCGGCGTAGGTGTTCTGCATGCTGTCGATGTGCGTGTGCACGACCTTCGCGGTGGTGACCAGGGGCACGGGCTGCTCGCTGCCCAGCGGCACCTTCATCCAGAAGATCCGGTGCCGGGTGAGCGCGCCGGACTCGCGCGGCTCCACCCGAAGACCCACGCCACCGCCACCGATGTTCATGAGCGTGGCCGTCACGGGCGGCCCCACCTGGGGCATGAGATTCTCGTCGACCGCGGGGGGCTGTTCGCCCTTCTGGAACGCCTGGAAGGCGAGTTCGTTGGCCCTCTCCGCGGGGATGACGCTCCGGGGATCCAACAGTGGCCACAGGGTCACCGTGGGCAACTTGAGGCCCTGCAGGTCGAAGCGGTCGAAACGGCGCTGGCAGCGCTCGATCTGGCTGGGCACGGCCAGACGGATCAGTTCGAGGGCTCGCGGTCCCGGTCCCCGGACGCTTCCAAGCACCTCGGTGTTGAAGGTGAAACGGTTCTGGCCGATCACGAAGGCCCCGACCAGAGCCACGCCCGACTGGAACTCGATCCCGCGGCCGAGCGCCTGCGGTCGCTCCACCTCCAGGAAGTCCTCCGCCACCTGGGTCAGGCGGGTCCGCCACACGAGATCGGCCTGGCCATCCCCCGACTCGCCTGTCTTGCGGGCCACCGCCAGCTCGAGTCCCCCTCCCTTTTCCATCACCTGCTGGAGACTGCGGCGCCACTCCGTGTTGCGGCTTCGGCTTGCGGGCATGCGGGGAGTGTACGCACCGGCCCGAAGCCTCAGGGCGAGGCGGGCTTCCGCTGGATCGACGGGTCCCACTTCGCCGCCTCGTCGTAGAGGTTCTGCGGCTCGTCGCGCGGCGAGCCGGTCGAGCGGCCGCCACGCCCCATCTCGATGAGCAGCCGACGGTCGGAGGCGTTCATGGGCAGCTCGGTGCGCGTGGCGGCGGCCGCACCCGGTCCGGACGCGGTGATCTCCCATCGCTCGTCCATCCAGCCGGCCCCGAAGGAGCGCGTGTCCAGCGTGAACGAGCCATCCGCCGCCGAGGTGGCCTCCGCCACCACCTCGCGACGCATGCGATCCGGATCACGGATCAGCTGCACGCGCACCCCCGGAATCCCTCGCTGCTGCAGACGCTGGTCCTCGGCATCGACCCAGGTCACGGTGCCGAAACCCCCCGGCACGGCGCGGCCCTCGATGCGATAGCCGCAGCCGGAAAGGAGCAGGATGAGCAGGACCATCGTTCGCGACATGCTCGACCTACAGGCCCCGCACGCGGTCCACGGCGGGCAGCAGTTCCTGCCACCGCTCGGGTCCGAAGACCTCGCCATCGGGGAGTTCCACCCGCCAGTCGGAGATGGCTGCGGGATCCAGCGACAGTTCGCTGCCCTCATCGAGATCGTCGCGGCTGCGCGGCTTCTCGAGCAGGGCGGCGTGCACCTTGTCCGCCTCGAACCGCCGCACGCAGAACCAGGCCTGCTCCACGCGATCGGGGTCGCGCCCGCCCTCGAGCGCCGCCTGCACGCTGAAGCCCCGCTCGCGAAGCTCGCGAGCCGAATCGTTCTCGGCGCGTCGCAGGCTGGCGAAGGCGGTGGCGAAGGTCTCCCACCGTCGCTGGGCCCGCCGCTGGCTGGCCCGCGTGGCGTGATCGGTGGCATAGAGCGCCGCGCTGCCGCTCTCGATGGCGGCCACTGCATCGCGAGGCCACGTCCACACCTTGCGGAAGGCCCCCACCGGCTCGGGGTGACAGATCACGGCTCGCACGCCCAGCAGCGGACTCTGGCCACCGTCGCCTGCCGCCGCACGGAATGCCTGCGATCCGGGCTTGCCGTCCTCCATGGTGGCCGACACCTCGCGCCAGGGCTGGAGCGTGACCTCCAGTCCCGGTCCCGCCTCGAACACCTCGCCGGGATCGGGCATGTCCCCCTCGAGCAGAAGGCCCGCCATGGCATCGAGCAGGATCAGACCGGCTCGCACATGCTCCGCCGGAAGTTCCAGAAGCTCCAGTTCCGGTCGACCACACCGCCAGAGACCGCTGGTGAAGAGCATGGTGGGCCGCTCGCCCTCGCCGCTCGCATCCGCCAGACCCGCTCCACTCACGCGCCACAGCCAACGCTCGTGCGGCAGCGCTTCGGGGGCCAGGAAGCCCGTCTCGAGCGCGACCCGCGGCAGGAAGTGACCGGTGACCGCATCCAGCACCCCGGGCGCATCGCCGATGGCGCCGGCCATCAGCGCCACCAGCCTGAAGTACGCCTCATGGGGCTCTTCGAAGGGCAGCACGGCCTGCAGCCGGACCACCCAGCGGCACTTCTTCACCGCCTCCTCGATGTCCTCGCCATCGAGGGGTTGGGCAGGCTCGGCCCAGGCCAGCGCGGGGGCGGGCAGGCCATCCATCTGGAAGGTGAAGGCCCACAGGGTGCCCTCCTCGGGTTCCTCGGGGCTTTCCCCTTCCAGTTCCTGGCCGAGCCAGGCCGCGAAGGCACTGCCGATCTCCTCGCGAGTCGGCGCCTCGGCGTGCGGCCAGAAGACGACCCAGCCCGACGCGTGGGGCTCACCCAGATCCCAGGGGTCCTGGGCTGGATCCTCGTGGGCGGTTTCAGGCTCGCGGGGGTCGTCGCTCATGCACTGCGATGACCTGCACCGCGAAGAGCATCTTATGGGGCGGAGCGAACCATGCGATGCGAGGGTTCTTCACCCAATGCACCACTCGGGACTTGCCCCCACGTCATGGTGGGCTACCGTCGACTCGATGGCCACACGCCCAGCCAAGCCCGCCCTGCCCGTCCGCGTGCGACAAGCCCTTGAGGCATTCGCCGGACGGCTCCGTGGACCACGTCCGGTGCCGGTCCCGGTGCGAACGGTCGGGCGACCCCACCGCTGAGCGGGGCTCGACTCACGATCGATATCCACCACGGACGGGCTCAGGTGCCGTCGTCGCCGCTGGCGTCGTCATCGTCGCCCTCATCGTCGTCGCCTTCCGTGGCGGGTCCGGCCGACTTCTGGACCGTGTCCATGTCGACCACGAACCGCTTCAGGTCGGCCATGTTCAGGTCGACCGAAAGCCGGGCGGTTCCGCCCTGCACACCCTGCCAGAGGCGGATGAGCATGGGCTTTCCCTTCGCGAACTCGGCCGCGGAGGCGGCCAGCTTGGGGTCGGTCGTCGCGACGGAGGACATGCCACTTGCCACGATGGAACGCAGCTCGATCACGCCGAACCAGTCGGCCGAGCCCCACGCCTTGGCCGCCAGCGAACCACGCAGGTCGGTCGCGCCTGCCTTCACCAGTGACGCCGGATCCACCACCTTGTCGCCGCGACCCTGCGTGATCAGGACATCGTTGCCCTTGAAGCGCATCGCGATGGTGCTCGGGGTGGTGGCCTGGTTCGCCGCCTCAGCCACCGCCTCCTCGCCAGCCATCACCCCCATGATCTCCTGCACGCGAACGGCGTTGGGCGTGATGGTCATGGTGAGAAGGTCGCCCTGCTCCGTGATCTTGACTTCCGCCAGACCCGAGCGACCCATGTCCGCCATCGCGCCCTTGAGGGTGCTGCGGAATGCGCCGGCGTCCTTCACACGCATGGCCACCACGGCGGACAGGCCCGCCGGTTCCGCCCCGAGGTCACCACTGACCGCGCCCACGCCCCCATCCACGATCATCTCGATGGCTGCGCGGGACTTCGCCATCGCGTCCTCGTAGGCCTTCTTCTGCTCGGGCGTGGCGCCGAGGTTGGCGAACGCGTCATCGATCTGCAGTCGCTCGCCGTACATGGTGAGCATGGCGTTGGTCGAGATGCCGAAATAGGCCATCATGCCCGGGGGCAGCGCGGTGCAGAGGCCCTGAACCGCCTCCGCGGAGAGCCCCTTGGGGAAGGCCGCGTCGCGGGACCAGTCGGCCCACACGTTGAAATCGTCACCCTGAAGCGAAACCGCGAAGGTGGCCCGCTTGAGCTGCATCAGGGCGTCGACCACGCCGTCGACCTGCTGGCCCACGGCGTCGCCGAGCTGCTGCTTCATGGCGCGCTGACGCCTCTGGGCATCGGACAACTTGTCCTCCGGGTCCCCTTCCATGCCACCGGAGATGCCCATGGCCGCGAAACCGCCGAGCATCCTGAGCTGGTCCCCCTGCTCGCTCATGACCCGCGAGAGGTCCACCCGGCCGCACACCGCGCTCAGCGGCAGCGCGCTGACCAGCGCGCTTGGGGCGGGCTGCGCGGGCATCTCGAAGGACTCCATGTCGCTGGACACCACCACGATGTCACCCTTGAGCACGGTCACCGAGCCCCTGCGGCCCTTGGCGCGGATGGGCATGGAAGGACGGGCCTTTGGATCGGCAGCCCGAGCCGCCTCACCCTCCGCCTTCGCCTTGGCCATGGCCGCCTCCGCCCCGGGAATCCGGATGGCCTGGCGGAACACGAACTCGCCCATTCCCATCGGGGGCT
>JBILWQ010000297.1:0-2975 GCA_044369805.1 Phycisphaerales bacterium | reverse complement strand
GATTCCGGAAGTGAGCACCACGAGGCCACGACGGCCTCCAACTGCACCGAGTTGAATGAAGCGGCACACGATAAGGGGGGAGTTGAGGGGGTAACTCGCGCCGATGCGCCAGAGTCAGCCAAATTCCTTTGCGAATTTGACATACGGCCAGCTTGGGAAGCTGACGCTCTACCAACTGAGCTACACCCGCGACGAGGCGATTATAGGGCCGCGCAACATCACCCAAGCGGCAGGTCTACCCGCGGCAGCCGATCGTCGCGCATGAGGTTGTTGTAGCGGAAGTCCTCCGTGGCACGGATCTTCCATGCGGCGCTCATTTCACGGTCAAGGGCCGTGGCAATCTGGAGGAAGTTCAGGCCCGGATTGCCGTCCAGCAGATAGGTGCCGGGCTCGAAGCCTTCAAGCACGTCGGCCAGCACGCGAGCCGTGTCATTCAGGAACGAGCAGGCCGGGAACCACGCCGTGCTGGCGTGAATGTGCCCATGCTCCGCTTGCCTGCGGTACAGGAAGTCCACCATCTGGTTGCCACCCTGGCGAAGCGCGATCTGCCACCCCAGCCTGACGATGTGGGCCGCGGGATTGGCCGCGAGGATGCGCCGCTCGCAGTCCAGCTTGTAGCGGCCGTAGTCATCGTCAGGCTCGGGCGCGTGGTCCGGGGTGAAGGGACCGGTCTGGTGCTTGCCGTACACGGACGCCGAACCCGTGAACAGGAAGGGCCGACCCGCGCGGGCGCATGCCTCGGCCAGCAACGCCGCCCAGGCCGGATCGCCCATGGCGCAATGCACGATGGCGGAGGGCTGCACGCGCTCCAGGAACGCCCGCGCCCGCTCGGGCCGCTCGGGCGGAACCTGCTGGCGATCCCACGCCACCACAGCCGCGCCACGCCGCCCGAGTTCGGCAGCCACCGCTGGTGCCACGGTGCCTTGCATGCCTGTGACGAGAATGAGTTTCATGTGCGGGCCGCTGGATCCATGATGCCCGAACGCGGGATCCGCGTGTGGCGCCCGGGCTTCACGCACGCGGCATTCGCGGCAGTTTGCCCGGCGGCCGGGAAACGGGCCGCCTGGCCGCTGCTAGCCTTCCCGCATGCTCCGGCGGGTGGCTCGAACACTCTTCCTTCCCGTGGTGCTCACTGCTGCGGCCATGCTCTGGTGGCACGCGCCGCGTGCTCCGCGGGCCGTCGTCGCCATGGACCACTCGGTCTACGTGTGGCAACGGGATTGGACGCCGCAGGTGCGTCGCGCCGTGGCGGAGCGGCTGCAGGACGTGCGCGAGGTGTCGGTGCTGGCCGGCGAGATCGCGTGGGGCGGCGACGCCCGTGCCATGACGCCGATTCGTCTGCCGTGGCGCGAACTGTCCGCGTGTGGTCGGCCCGTGGTGCTGGCACTGCGACTGGGCGCCTGTGATGCCGCCACGCTCTCGGATGCGACGGCCCGAGCCTGGGTCTGCTCGCAGGCCGAGTCGATCGTGCGCGCCGCCCATGAAGGCGGACTTCAGCCTGCCGAGCTTCAGCTTGACTTCGATGCGGCCACGAGCCAGCTGGCCGCC
Organism: Phycisphaerales bacterium; assembly: GCA_044369805.1. GTDB lineage: Bacteria > Planctomycetota > Phycisphaerae > Phycisphaerales > SM1A02 > SYAC01. The sequence continues at coordinate 1,427 of JBILWQ010000297.1, read as the reverse complement.
TATCGGGATCTTGTGGAGCAGGTCTCGAAGACGCTCTCGCCCCTGCCGGTCACGCTCACCGCGCTTCCCACCTGGATGTCCAGCAGCGACTTCGGGCCGCTGGTTCGAAGCGTGCCGCGCTACGTGCTGCAGGTGCATGCCTTCGATCGTGCGACGCTGGAGCATGCCCATCCCACCCTCTGCGACGCCGTGGACGCGAGGCGATGGGTGGAGCGAGCCGCGGGGTTCGGCGTGCCGTTCGAGGTGGCGCTTCCAACGTATGGCTATCTGGTGGTCTATGGACCGGATCATCGCGTGAAGGGTCTGGTCGCCGAGGCCCACGACGAGCGCCTGCGCGGGGCCCTGGGCGTGCGTGAATTGTCCGCCGACCCGGCGGCCATGGCCGAGTTGGTGCGTGATTGGCGAGTCGACCGCCCCGCCTGCATGCGAGGTGTCGTGTGGTACCGGCTGCCGGTGGATGGTGACCGGTTGAACTGGTCGTGGCCCACTCTGGCCAGCGTGATGCGGGGTGAGGTGCCCCAGGGGGAGCTTCGGATGGAGATGGAGCGGCCCGAGCCTGGACTGGTGGAGATCGTGGCGAGCAATGGCGGCGACGGCGACGTGCCGCTGCCACGGGGCTGGACCGCCCGGTGGCCGGACGGCGTCACGCTGCTGGGTCGGGATGGTCTTGGCGCGGTGATCACGGCCGGTGGGGGTCGTCGCGAGGCCAGTTTCTCGTGGATGGCGGCGCAGGATCGTCGGCTGCGTCCCGGCGAGCGGCGCCGAATGGCATGGATGCGATTCGATGCGGACACGGAGGTCACGCTTCATGTGGAAGACGACTAGACGGGGCGGTCAGGTCACGCCCATGCTCGCGGTGCTCCCGCTCCTGGCGGGCTGGGTCCTTTCGCTCGCCTGCGGCCGAAGCATGCCGCCCATCCTGCAGTTCGGGAGCATGCAGTCGCTGGCGGCATTCCCCGGGTTGCGGGTGGATCGCGAGTTCCTGCGTCTGAGACCCGATCGACTCGGTGCGCTGGTGCCTCTGGCCCCGGGCGCGTACGAGTACTCGTCGCAGGTCGAGGATGATGGCCGCGACCTGGCGATGGCGATGGGTGTCACCCGCGATGACCCGCGCGTGCGACGCTACCTGGCGGCCAGGTCCCTCGAAGAGGTGCCGACGGACATTCCCGACGAGTTCTGGCTCTATGCCGCGCATCGACTGCCGGGGCGGCAGCCCGTGCGCCTGACGCGCGCGCATCCGGTGGATGTCGCGGTCGAGGCCGAGGATGAGGCGATGGACCATGACGCCAAGGTGGCGGTGGGAGGCGCGGAGTTCACCGTCACTCGCGAGCGGGATTGGGCGTCGTGGCACGACGCCGCCTCGGGGTGGGTGGGTGATGACTTCTCGATGGACGACGAGGAGATCGTGCAGGCCGATCCTCTTCGGC
>JBILWQ010000296.1:0-2990 GCA_044369805.1 Phycisphaerales bacterium | reverse complement strand
CCGCCAAGCGGAGCCAGACCAAGGCTGCCAGTGGCGGCTGACCGGGGTCTGTTCCGCCGCGCGCCCACCCGGCCGCTGCTGGCCGCCAGCATCCTCTCCGCCGACTTCGCCCGCCTGGGCGAGCATTCCCGTCAGGCGCTGCATGCGGGGGCCGACCTGCTGCACGTGGATGTGATGGATGGCCACTTCGTGCCCAACCTCTCCATGGGACCGGCGGTCTGCGCTGCGGTCCGCAGGGCCTGCCCGGATGCCTTCCTCGATGTGCACCTGATGGTCACGGATCCGGGCCTCTTCCTGGAACCGTTCGCCAAGGCCGGGGCCGACTCGATCACCTTCCATGTGGAGGTGGCGGGGGACCCGCTGCGGCTGGCGGCCCGGGCGCGTGAACTGGGCATGGGCGTGGGTCTGGCCAGCAATCCCGAGACGCCGGTGCACCGCCACGAACCCTTCCTGCGCGCCTTCGACCTGCACCTGGTCATGAGCGTCCATCCCGGCTTCTCCGGTCAGGCCTTCCTTCCGGCGGTGCTGGCGAAGACCCGGTGGCTCCGGGAGCGTCTGGGCACCGAGGCTCGCGTGGAGATGGATGGCGGCATCGGTCCGGCCACGGCTGGTGCGTGCGCCGAGGCGGGCTGCGACGTGCTGGTGAGCGCCTCGGCGCTCTTTGGTGCACCGGATCTCGAGCAGGCGGCCCGCGCCATGCATGCCGCCGCCGCACGCGGATAGGATCCGGGCATGGCTGAACCCACCTGGGAGACCGCCGGCCTGGCGGTCGAGAAGAAGTCGGTTCCCGATGGGCTCTGGATCCCGTGCGAGGGATGCGCCGAGACCCTCTTCCGCAAGGCTCTGGAGACGAACCTCTGGGTCTGCCCTCGCTGCGACCATCATCACCGCATCTCGGCCCGGACCCGCGTGGAGCAGATGGTCGATCCCGGCTCCTTCGAGCCCATGAATGCCCGCATGGCTCCCATGGATCCGCTGAAGTTCCGCGACCTGAAGGCCTACGCGGACCGCATCGCCGAGGCACAGCGCACCACCGGCGAGAACGATGGCGTGCAGACCGGCACGGGCTTCATCAAGGGACGCAAGGTGGCGCTGGGCTGCATGGACTTCACCTTCCTGGCGGGCTCCATGGGCAGCGTGATCGGCGAGAAGCTGACGCGGCTCATCGAGCACGCCACCGACCATGATCTGCCGCTGGTGATCGTGAGCTGCTCCGGCGGCGCCCGCATGATGGAGAGCGGCTTCTCGCTCATGCAGATGGCCAAGACCAGCGCCGCGCTGGCGCGATTCGACGAGGCCGGGGGTCTCTTCATCAGCGTGCTCAGCGATCCGACCACCGGCGGCGTGACCGCCAGCTTCGCCATGCTCGGCGACGTGATCGTGGCGGAGCCCAGGGCCCTGATCGGCTTCGCGGGCCCGCGCGTGATCCGGCAGACCATCCGGCAGGAACTGCCCGAGGGCTTCCAGACGGCCGAGTTCCTGAAGGAGGCCGGCTTCGTGGACCGCATCGTGCACCGCTCGCAGCTTCGAAGCGAGATCGGTCGCGTGATCGACTTCGCCGGCAAGTGATGGCATGACGCCCGCCATGCGATGGCTCCGGCCCGCGGCCCTGGCCGCGCTGGGATCGCTGCTGGCATGCCTGGCGGTCGCCCCGATCGGGTGGTGGCCCTGTGCCCTGGTGGCCTGGGCCCCGCTGACGCTGGTCGCCCGCGAGGCGGCGGCGGCCCGTCGCAAGGGGGACCGGCATGCCGTCCGTCGGGCGGTGATGCTGGCCTTCGCGGTGGCGCTGGGGCGATGGCTCTGGCTCGAGCAGTGGATCGCGCAGGTGAGCGATGCGGGACTGCCGGCGCTGGCAGGAAGCATGGCGCTCTTCGATGGCCTCTTCGTGTGGGCCGTGGCGCGCACCGAGACCATGCCTTCGCGGGCCCGCTGGCCGCTGGCCCTTCGTTCGGCGATCCTGCTCACGGCGTGCGAGTGGTTCCGCGGTCGCGTGTTCCTGGAGGGCTACCCATGGTTCCTGCCCGCGCAGCCGCTGATCGAATGGCTTCCGCTGGCGCAGGCCGCCGACCTGGTGGGAGCCGCCGGATTGGCGGTGGTGCCCGGTGCGATCGCCGGCGCCCTGGCCGAGGCGTGGCCGGGCTCGGGTGCGGCGCCAGTGCCATGGAAGCGGAGCGTGGCTCTGGCCGCCTGCCTGCTTGGAGCGTGCGTGAGCTACGGCTGGGCCCGCCTGGCCGAGGCACCGGCTCAGGCGAGCCGCGTGCTGCAGCTGCTCGTGGTGCAGCCGAGCGTTCCGCAGAGCAACAAGGATTCCCCGGACCGTCGTCGTCAGGATGCGCAGGTGGCGTTCCTGCTGGAGACCACCCAGGCGGCCATGGAGGCCGAGCGGGCCGCCGGCCGGCACGTGGACCTGATCGTCTGGCCCGAGACCGTGGTGCCTGGCGTGGGACTCGAGCGCGACGCCATCCTGCTCCAGCGCGAGCGCGGCCTCTGGCCCGGTGATCGCTACGTGGCTCCGATCGAGGCCTTGGCCGCCCGCGGCACGCCCATCCTGCTGGGCAGCGCGGCCTACATCGGACTCGGCATCCAGGGGGACCGCTACGTGTGGAAGCGGCAGTTCAACAGCGGTTACCTGCTTCGAGGGCCCGGGGACTTCGATCGCGTGGACAAGATCCTGCTCACGCCCTTCGGCGAGACCATGCCCTACATCTCCAAGTGGAAGTGGCTGGAGGAGCGCCTGCTCGACATCGGGGCTCGCGGCATGCGATTCGACCTGCAGGCGGGGGACACGCCTGGACTGCTGCAGGTGCGCGCCGCCTGCGGAACCGTGCGTGTGGGCGTGCCGATCTGCTTCGAGGACACCGTCTCCCGCGCCACGCGGGCGATCGCCGGCGCGGGCGAGGGTGCGGAGGCGCTGGTGAACCTCTCCAACGACGGCTGGTTCGGTCCCTTCGACGCGGGCCGCGTGCACCACGAGCAGGCTGCGCGTTGGC
>JBILWQ010000294.1:0-2993 GCA_044369805.1 Phycisphaerales bacterium | reverse complement strand
CACCCTATGACGCGATCGAGGTGCAGCTGCTGGAGCCACTGAAGCCCAACCGAAGGCACGCGTTCCAGTTCGGCACCGTCACGGGTCGGCTGCGCGTGGATCCCATGCTGGTGGAGAACTGGCTGGTGGGGCTCTACCGGATGGAGGAGGCTGAGCTGAAGCAGGAAGGCCTGTAGGGCCCACGCGGCTTCAGAACCGCTTGTGCACCGGCCGACCCTCGGGCGCCTTGAATCCCAGGATCGAGCGGATGGCGGCCAGATCATCCGGCACGGTCACCTTCAGGTTCCGGAACTCGCCGTCGACCACGAGCACGGGTTCACCCAGCCGCTCCACGAGCCCGGCATCATCGGTGGCCCCGCTCAGGTCCGGCTGGGCATAGGCACGGCGAAGCAGCTCGACGGCGAAGACCTGGGGGGTCTGCACCGCCACCAGGCGAGTGCGGTCCACGGTGGCCTCCACGACCCGGCCCTTCGCCTTCGTCACCTCGGCCGCATCACCCAGGATCATGTCGGCGATCGCGTCCTCCTGCTCCGCCTGCACCACCTCCTCACCCACGCGCTTCAACGTGTCAGCCACCGACAGGCCCGGGATCACGGCAGGGTGAACCCGCGCCGCCTCGAGCACCCGGCCGATCAGCTCATCGCTGGTGCCGGGCCGTGCCGCGTCGTGCACGGCCACATGCGTGGCCTCGGCCGGAACGGCGGCCAGCGCGTTCCGCACCGTCTCCCACCGCTCGGCACGGCCCCCGGCCACGATGCGCACGCCGTGGAAACTCAGCGGGGCGCCGAAGCGCTCGCGGAAGGCGTCCAGGTCCTCCGGAGGGCCCGCCACGATGATGCTGCGGACCTCGTCGCGTCGGGTGAATAGCTCGACCGTGCGCAGGAGCATGGCGCGGCCGCCCAGATCCTGGCCCAGCTTGTCCATGCCGTAGCGACGGCTGCTGCCCGCGGCGGGAATGATCACGCTGACGTTCATCGGACTCATGCGGCTTGCTCCGGGGCTCGCGGACAGTACAGGAGCACGTGCTGCTCGGCACCGTAGCGGCGGTGCTCCGGCCCGACGAATCCGGGAATGACCGGCCCATCGCCCTCGATCTCCGGCAGGCGAAGCACCAGGAAGGATCTTGGCTTCATCCGCTCGCGGCATCGGGCCGCCTGCGCAAGCACCCGATCGAGTCCCTCCGCGGTGCGGACCAGATCGAACGGAGGATCCATGAACACCACGTCGAGCGGGCGGTCGATCGTGGCCAGGGCGACCTCGCCCAGCGCATCCGCCCGGACCAGCTGCACGCGGTCCGCCACGCCCATCGACTCCACGTTCCGCCGCAGCAGGTCGTGCACCTCGCGATCCTGCTCCACCAGCCAGACGCGAGACGCTCCACGACTGACCGCCTCCAGCCCCAGCGTGCCGACACCCGCGAAGAGATCGAGCACGGCGGCATCCTCGAACCAGCCGCGGAGCACGTTGAACACGGCTTCCCGCGTGCGTGAACCCATGGGCCGCGTGCGATCGCGGCCCGTCGGGGTGGCCAGGGGCCGGCTTCGGAGTTCGCCCGCGATGATGCGAAGCATCCCGCCGATGCTATAGGGTTGCGGCATGGGACCCGATGCCCCCATGCCCCGCTCCCTTCGCGATCGCTCGCGGTGGCTGCAGGTGGGGCCCACCCCGTGCCTGATCGTGCATCCGGATCACGGCGCCCCGACCGACCTGCGTGCACGGCCCTGGTTGCTCTGGATGCACGGACGGACCGCCCACAAGGAACTGGACAACGGCCGGTACCTGCGCCTGCTGCGTTCCGGCGTGGCCACCGTGGCCATCGACCTGCCCGGCCACGGCGAGCGGACAGTGCCCGAGTTGCAGGCCTCCGAGCGCACCATGGAGGTCGCTCAAGCCGCGCTGGTCGAGTTGCCCGGACTGCTTGCCTCGCTGGGTCCGGGCGAAGGCCTCGATCCCGACCGATGCGCCATCGGCGGCATGAGCCTTGGCGGCATGGTTGCGCTGGCCGCCCTCTGCCGGCCTCATCGGTTCAAGGCCGCCTGGGTCGAGGCGACCACGGGCGACTGGAGCCACCTGAACGGCGCGACCCATGATCCGGTGCGAGCCGACGCGATGGAACCCGCCCGCCATCTGGACCGCTGGATGCCAATCCCGCTCCTGGCGATCCATTCGGAGCTGGACGAATGGATCCCCATCGCGGACCAACGCCGCTTCCTCGACCGCGTCCGGGACGTGAATGGCGACGCTCCCGTGGAAATGCTGGCGTTTCCCCGCACCGGGGCCGCCCATGAGCACATCGGGTTCGGTTCCTGCGCACCGCAGGCCAAGGAGGCCGGCGTGGCATTCCTGACGCGACACCTCGGCGTCACGTCACGCCCGTGAGCTGGGCCTGGGCGAGCCGCTGATAGACCTCGCAACGGCCCAGCAGTTCGTCGTGACGCCCCGAGTCGATCACGCGGCCGCCGTCCATCACCGCGATGCGGTCACAGGCCAGCACGGTGCTCAGCCGGTGGGCGATCACGAGCACGCTCCGCCCCGAACCGAACTCCGCGATGGCCGCGTTGATCTGCTCCTCGCTCTCGGCGTCGATCTGGCTGGTGGCCTCGTCCATGATCAGGATGGCCGGATCGCGCAGCACCGCCCGGGCGATGGCCAGTCGCTGCCGCTGGCCGCCCGAGAGACTCGCGCCCTGCTCGCCGACCGCCGCCTGCAGACCTCCGGGCATCCGCTGCACGAAGTCCCACGCATGCGCGCGCCGGAGGGCCGCCTCCACCTGCGCGTGGTCGACGCCGCGCAGGCCGAAGCGGACGTTCTCCTCGATCGTGCCCTTGATCAGCATGGCCTCCTGCGTCACCACGCCGATCTGCCGCCTCAGGGTTCGCACGTCGATCGAGGCGATGTCGACGCCATCGATCGTGACACGCCCAGCTTCGGGCTCGAAGAGCCGCGTGAGCAGCGAGAGAAGCGTGGTCTTGCCGCAGCCGTTGGGCCCCACC
>JBILWQ010000036.1:0-10731 GCA_044369805.1 Phycisphaerales bacterium | reverse complement strand
CACCTGGACCTCGATGGCCACCGGTGTGCCCGGCTCGGCGTCCGCGGGTTCGGTCGGTGTGATGGTCACGGTGGCGTCCGCGATCCCGATCTCGCTCAGAGCCGTCTGGACCCGGTCCTGGACCGATTGCGCCGTGGCGTTGCTCAGCACCGCGTGCCTGGCCCCGATCCGGGCCACATGGTCCAGTTGCATGGATCGAAGCACCAGCCATCCGTACTCGAAGCCGGTGAAGATGACCAGGATCACCAGCGGAAGAGCGACCGCCACCTCAACGCTTTCCGCGCCTCGACGCCGTGGACGGCCGCGCTTCATGCCTTCCTCACGAAGACGGAGCAGTACCAGCAGGCCAAGGCGGTGCCCACCAGGATCGCAGGTGCGTAGGGAAACCAGTGCTTGGGCCGCTTGCGGGGCGTCTGGTCCTCGGTCCGCAGGGCGGCGGACGCCCCTCCTCTTCCGGCCAGAAGGTTGGCAAACCCGACGCGGTTGAGCAGGAGGCCGTGGTAGATCATCAAGGGCACGTCCCTGAGGCCGCCTCGAGCCACGGTGAAGTACATGGCCAGCAGGAAGCCCGACAGGGTGACCGTCATCACCAGCACCACCGATGGATCAAGGCCCAGCCACGCGCCGAGCGCCATCATCAGTTTCGCGTCTCCGGCACCGCCGCCCGCGAAGATGTAGGCCCCGATGAAGACGAACCCAGCGAAGACGGCGCCTGCCACCGCGTCGCCCGTCCCGGCCAGACCGCCGACCAGGCCTCCGCGGGTGATGCCCGCCACCAGCATGGGCAGGGTCAGCCAGTTGGGGATCCGCATGCTCCGAAGATCCGTGGCCGTGGCCACGACGCACGCCGCCAGCAGCACGGTCCAGACCCACCAGGCCACGGGCGGCACGGTGGGAAGAGTGAAAGCCAGAAGAGGGAAGGCATCCATGAAAGGTGCTCTGAGCCTGGTGAGGGCGTTTCTTCTCCGATGGCCCAAAGGTACCATGCCGACCGAGGAATCACCTGATTTCATGTGGATTTTCAAGGCCCATCCCCGCTTGTCTCGCCGAGGGATGTCCTCGATCAAGCTGGTGTTTTCCCTGCCTGCCCTCATTTTGCTGACCTGGTGGGGGGCCGAATACGGCCTTGCGCTCCGCTCCGCTGGCCACGCCCGAACCGCGGCGGACGCCATCGCGCTTGCGGCGGCGGGTCGTTATCGAGACGGTCATGCCCAGTCGAGGGCGGACGCCCTTGCGGCCGCGGCCGCAAGTCGCAGTCCCAACGGGCCGGTGGTGGTCAGCATCGCCGATGGGCCCGGTGGTGGAGGCGACGTGGAGTTCGGCCACTGGGACGATGACGCCCAAACCTTCACGCCGGATCCCGAGGGTGGCCCCGCGGTCCGCGTCCGCGTGCGATTCGACCCCGCGGGTCCCAATGGTTCGCCCTCGCAGATCCTGCGGGGCATGTTCGGAACGGCGCCGGTCACGATCGAGCGGAGCAGCATGGCGGTGAACGTGCCGCCGCGCCACATGACCACCTTGCTTCTGCAGAACCCGGGTGCAGGCGTGCTGGATCTGGGTGGATCGTTCACGCTGCGCAGCAAGGGCGGCGTCTCGGTCGCCTCGGCGGATGCGCTGGCGATCGCACACATCGAGGACGCCAAGGTCCGTGTCCCCGTGGTGCGTTCTGCCGGAACCATTCCGCCCGCCATCAAGTCCGCCTCGGATGGCGCCGTGGAGTCGCTGGCCAGCATTGCCGCCGACCCCTTCGCGGGCACGGCTCTGCCAGCCCTCTCCGACGCCGATCCGGCGCAGGACATCGTGTTCGATCCCTCAGGCATCACCCACGTGGCTCCGGGCAGGCACACGGGGCTGGTCATGGCCGAAGGCACCGTCATCCTGGATCCCGGGCTGCACCAGTTCCTGGGCGGTGTGCAGGTGGAGGGCTCCGCACAGCTCCAGCTTGATCAGGCCACGGTGCAGTTGCTCGAAGGCGCGACCCTCGAGATTGCCGGCAATGCCAGCATGACCGGCACGGCGTCTGGGACCACCTTGAACTGGCCGGGATTCTGGCTGCTGCAGTCGGCCGCCGCGCCGGCAGGCTGGCTGGTGAAGGACAACGCCGTCATGGCGGTGGATGGGTTTGTGTACGCGCCTGCGGCCAGCGTGACCGTGCAGGATGGGGGCCAGGTCTCCATGGGCACGGCGGTGCTTGGCGGCGTGGTCGGCCGCGGCACGGCCCAGATCCAGGGCACGGACGACATCGCTGAGCTTCGCACCGATCCAGTGCCCGGCCGGGCGCGACTGGTGCGGTGAGCCGCGGCGTGCCATCTCCCGACGCCGTGAGGCACGTCTCCGCGTGCTGAAACGACTCATGCGTCGACCGCCCCTCTCCGACTGGCCGGCCGGTGATCGCGAGACACTGTTGATCGCGTCGATCGCCATGCTGGGCAGTTTCCTGGTGAACGCCACGTGGAGCGTGGTCATCCTGCCCGTGCAGGCGGCCTTTGGCATGAGTGCCGATGGCGAGGTGCTGCTGCGGCAACTGCCCGACATGGCGGCGCTCCTCGTCACGCTGGCCATCGCCGCGGTGGGGACCTCGGTCTCCAGCCGGGCGTTGCTCGTGACGGCGGCAGTCGCGGTGGCGGCCGGCTCGCTGCTCGCCACGCTCGGGTCCAACCAGATGTGGCTGCTCGCCGGCGCCAGCCTCATGAATGCCGGGCGTGGAGTGGTGGCGGTGGCCGCGTTCGCCGCGGTGAGTGCGGTCATCACGCATGAGGGTCGGCGCACGACCGCCTTCGCCACACTGGGTGCCGTGCCATCCATCATCTACATGGTGGGTCCGGTGCTGGCCGCGTGGTTGATGGGCAAGGGTGGCTGGCGGATGGTGGGCCTCTGCTGGGTCGGGGCCTCGCTGCTGCTGGCGCTGGCCGCGTGGCGCTGCCCACGCGGGAACGCGGACGTCTCGTCCTCTCCGGCATCTGGGCGAGGGGAACTGTGGACGCCGATCGCCGCGGGCGTGGCGCTGGTGGCCCTGGTGCAGTGGCTGGGGTCGCTTGCCCTGCATGGGCCGGGGTCGCGTGCATCCTTGGTCTGGTCCGGCGTGACCGTGGCCGCCACCGTGGCCTGGATCCTGCTGGTCCGATGGCTGCCCACGCCCTCCCTGACGGGCCGGACACTCCGAAGTCCGGGGCTCGTGTCCATCCTCATCGTGGCCATGGTCGCGCAATGCGGCGACCTGTGGTTCTATGTCGCGGCGGCGGGCCGCTTCCTGCATGGTCTTGGCGGTCTTGAGGTGTCCCTGTTCCTGCTGGCACCGCAGATCGCGGCGTTCCTGGGCGCGTGTGCCGCCGGCTGGCTCACGCGCCGCATCGGGTTGCGGGCCAGTGGCTCGCTGCTGCTGGCCACATTGGCCCTGGCCATGTCTGTGGCCAACATCCAGCCGGGGGAGCCGCCGTTCGCGCTGTTGGTGGCGGTGCTCTGTGTGGCGGCGGTCGGCGAGTTGGGGGCCAGCGTGTGTCTCTCGCAGGCCATCATGTCCTGCGCGGGGCCCGGCATGGATCGGTCGGTGGCGTGCTGCAGGAGCGTGGCATTGGGTGTGGGCAATGCGTTGACGCTGCTGCTCGTGGTGAGCTCGGTCGCCGGCACCATGGGTGAGTCGATTCGCCACGAGGCCCAGGAGCGTCACGCGGCGCCACCGAAGGTGGACGCATTGGTCACCGCCATCCGCGACAACGTTCCCACTTCGGAGATCGGCAGGGATCTGGACCTGAGCCAGGCTCAGGTCCAGGAGCTTCGCCAGGTGCGCCGCGAGGTCATGGTGGACGGCTTTCGTGCGCACGGCTGGGTGAGTGGCGGCATGCTTGCCTTGGCTGCCCTGGGTTTCTGGGTGGTGCAGAGGGGTGATCGGGACGCGGCCCCGACGTCCACCGGATCGGGCGGCGGGAAGTCACGTTGATGGGTGCTGGCGGGGCCGGGCAATCGGTGATCAGGCCCCGTGTGCCATCCGCATTTGCCTCAGGTGGGGCAGCCGCACGCTCCACGAACTTTCATGCAGTTGGTCTGGGGCCCTGATGTCCCGCCGCTCCTCGAAGCCCCGGCTCTTGCTGGAACCCCTTGCCGTCGCTGACCGGATCTGGCTCGTCCACGCCGAAAACAGACAAGGCCGAAGGCATCACCTTCGGCCTTGCTTCAGTGGGCGATGGGGGACTCGAACCCTCGACCTCACGGGTGTGATCCGTGCGCTCTAGCCAGCTGAGCTAATCGCCCGAGGATCGGAAAGTGTAACAGGAACCCCGAACGCTCCGCTCAGCCCTGTCGGGGGGCGTCCTGGGACTGGGTCTGGCCTCGGGCCACCGCATCCGGGGCGTCTGGAAGTCGTCCCGGAGTTTCGCCGGGCTGGCTCTGGGCCGCCGAGGAGACCTCGCTCAGGCCCTTCTTGAATTCGGTCACGCTCCGGCCCAGCCCGCGGGCCACCTCGGGCAGCCTGCGGCCAAAGATGAGCAAGGCCAGGAAGACCAGAAGCAGCCACTCCCAGCCGGTGGGCATGCCGAGGGCGAGAAGGGCTGTTCCGGGCAGGAGGGTGGAAACCATGATGGCATGGTAGCCGACCACGGGCCGGACCCGGTGAAGGACGCTATTTTCCCGGCATGCAAGGATGCAGCCCTCTGGCCCGTATGGCCCGGTCGTTGGTGGTCCCGTTCGCCCTTCTGGCCACGCTGGCTGGCTGCCAGGCTCCGCCTCCGGAAGTCAAGCCCGACTACACGCGTCAGCTCGGCCCCGGCGAGTGCGCACTGCGCAAGCTGGATGTCTCGGAGTGGCCCGATCTGGGCGCCGCCTGGCGCGTGCGCGATCCGGCCCTCAACACGGCTCTCGATCGCAGCATCAACTGGTTCGGCGCGCCGAGCAGCAAGACCAAGTTCCCGTTCATGGAGGTGTGCACGTGGGAGCAGGCCGCGGCAAGCGCCGTGGCGTTCCGCCAGTTGCTCAAGGACAGCAAGGACGAGGCATCGTTCCTCGCGGGACTCCGCCAGAACTTCGAGGTGTGGAAGACGGTGGGCTGGAACGGCGAGGGCACCGTGCTCTTCACCGGCTACTACAGCCCCGAGTTCAAGGGCAGCCTGACCCGCAGCGACGCGTTCAAGTACCCGCTGTACAAGAGGCCTGCCGACCTGGTGACGGACCCCTCCACCGGCGAGCCTCGCGGCCGGCGCATGGCCAACGGCGCGGTCCAGACGTGGCCGGCCCGCAAGGAACTCGAGGCCTCGCAGGCCCTGGCCGGCACCGAGCTGGTGTGGCTCGCCAGCCCGCTCGATGTCTACATCGCCCAGGTCAACGGCAGCGCCAAGATCCTGCTGCCCGATGGCAAGCCCTACTACGTGGGCTACGCGGGGAAGACGGATCGGCCCTACTACGGCCTGGGCACGGCCTGCGTCGAGGCGGGGCTGATCGAGAAGGACAAGCTCTCGCTCAGCGCGATCGTGGCTCTGTATGCCCGAGAGCCCGCGAAGGTGCAGGAACTCATCTGGAAGAACGAGAGCTACGTCTTCTTCACCGAGTATCCCGGCGACAACTGGCCCAGCGGATCGCTGGGTTTCCGCGTGACCGATCGAACCTCGCTGGCCACGGACAAGAAGGTCTACCCGCAGGGCGGCGTGGTGCTGGTGGACACCAAGAGCATCGGCGTGGGCGGCAAGTCGCAGCGCTTCCTGAAGTTCATGATGGACCAGGACACCGGCGGCGCCATTCGTGCGCCCGGTCGTGCCGACATCTACATGGGCGTGGGGCCGCAGGCGGAGACGCTGGCGGGTGGCCAGCTGGCCGAGGGCACCATGTACTACGTGTTCCTGAAGGCCGAGGCGGTCAGCCAGTACCCACTTCCGGAGCGGGCGTCCAAGAAGGGCAAGTCAGGCGGCGCCCGGCAGCCTGGCCTGAACGCCCCGGCGGCCGATCCCAACAAGTGATCGGCCGGGCGGCCGATGGCGTTCAGTGCCGGAAGTGCCGCATGCCGCTGATCAGCAGCGTCACGCCACGCTCCCCGCACAGGGCTTCGGTGTCGGCATCACGCTTGCTGCCGCCCGGATGCACGATGCAGCCCACACCTGCCTCGATCAGGGCTCGGGGGCCGTCATCAAAGGGGAAGAACGCGTCGCTCGAGGCCACCGGCACGATCTTGCCCGCGGCCTGCAGTCGGCTGCTCGCCTTTTCCACCGCGTGACGGCAAGCGGCCACTCGGTCCATCTGTCCTGCGCCAGCGCCCCACAGGCTGCCGCCACCACCGATGCACACCGCGTTGCTCTTGAGGTGCTTGCTCACCACCGAAAGGAAGGCCGCGTCGCTCCGCATTCCCTGCGTGGGCACCGGTCCTGCCACGTGCTGGAGCGAGGCACTGTCCACGGCCACGGCGTCCGCTTCCTGGACCAGAAGCCCGCCCGGCACGCTGCGGAGCAGACGCTGGGCCCCGGGCTGGTTGGCCGGCCGGCCGGCCGCGATCAGTCGCACGTTCTTCCACCTCTCGGCCAGAACCCGCACGGCCTCATCGTCGAAGGCGTCCGCCACCACCACCTCCAGGAATCGTTCCGGTCCGGCGATCCGCCTCGCCATGGCCGCATCCACGCGTCCCGCAATGGCCACGATCCCGCCGTACGCCGCCAGCGGGTCGCCGGCATACGCCAGGTCGAAGGCCTCGGCCGCGTCGGCCGCCATCGCGGCTCCGCACGGATTGGTGTGCTTGATCACGCACGCAGCCGCACCTGCACCGGCGAGCTCGCGGAGGTCGGTGGCCAGTTCCAGTGCGGCCCCAGCATCCAGGATGTTGTTGTAGGAGAGCGGCTTGCCCTCGACCACGCGGGCATCCACCACGCCCGGATCGCGGGAACCGGCTTCCCGGTAGACGGCCGCGCGCTGATGCGGATTCTCGCCGTACCGCAGGCTGCTGACCCGCGTGAAACGCAGGTCCAGCGTGCGCGGAAAGAGTTCACCGGGGCCCTCCATCCAGGCGGCGATGGTCGCGTCGTAACGGGCCGTGTGGGCGAAGGCCTCGGCCGCCAGGTCCCGCCGCAGCGCGGTGTCCGTCTGGCCCTCGCCGCGCCGCATCGCATCCACCACGCGGTCGTACTGCGCGGGATCCGTCACCACGGTCACGAATGCGTGGTTCTTGGCCGCGCTTCGGATCATGGCGGGCCCACCGATGTCGATCTGTTCGATGCACTCGTCGAAGCTGGCACCCGGACGGGCCACCGTTGCGGCGAATGGATACAGGTTCACGCACAGCAGGTCGATCGACTGGATGCCATGCGCCTGCATGGCCTGCACGTGAGCAGGCAGGTCGGGTCGGCCCAGCAGGCCCCCATGGACCCTGGGGTGAAGCGTCTTCACGCGGCCATCCAGCATCTCCGGGAATCCGGTCACCTGGTCGATCGGCGTCACGGGCAGGCCAGCCTCGGCCAGTGCTTGGGCGGTTCCGCCAGTGGAGATCAGTTCGTGCCCCAGGGCAAGAAGGCTGCGCGCAAAGGGGATCAGGTCCCGCTTGTCGCTCACGGAGAGCAGCGCCCGACGCTTCGGCTGACTCATGACACGTTCAGCGACCCGGTTCGCTCGAGGTCGACGCGGCGGGGGCCTCGGCGGTCTCGTCAGGCGCCTCGGCGGGCGTATCCGCTGCGGGCTCGGTCACGTTGGCGGGGGCCGTCGGCTGCTTGGCGGGCATCCGATCCAGCGGCGAGCATCGCTGCATGCGACCATCAGCCTGCAGCAGGATGAGGTCCCCATCGGTGGGCGCCGACGCGGTCACCGACCGGACATCGGGCAGGCTGACGGACTCGCGCACCTTGCCATTCGCGGTATCCAGCAGCAGGAGTGATCGGCCTCCGCCATCCCACACCAGCACGCCACCGCGGACCCGCATGATCGGATCGCCGGTCACGGCGTCACTCTTCCAGACCACCTCGCCATCCAGATGGCTCTGCCGCTCCTGGCTGCCTGGCCGCGCACGCAGGGCCACCAGGCCAGTGCCCGGGACCTGCGTCAGCACCAGTTCCTCCGAGGCCAGGATGGGTCGATTCAGCGGGGCCAGGGCGAACCACTTCCAGAGGACCTGGCCTGTGGCCAGATCCAGACACCGCAGGTACTGATCATCGGCGCCCACGATCACGGAACCGTCGGTCACGGCACCCGGGGTGCTGATCCGCCCGGGCAGTTCCATCCGCCACGACTTCACGCCGTTGACCGGGTTGAGCACGCAGATCTCTCCATCCTCGGAGGTCTGCAGCACCAGGCCACGTCCCAGGGACAGCGGAGCGGCAGCCGGCTTGCCCTTGAGTCCGATGCTCCGGATCTCGTGACAGACGATCTCCCGCCGCGCCATCTCGGACTTGGGAAGTCCCTGAATGCGTCCCGGTGCCATTCGCTCCGGTGAGTGGCGGGGAACGTCCTCCTCGAACACCCGGACCAGCGAGAGATTTCGACCCTTGGCGCCAAACGCGAGCATGTTGCCCATGCCCACGGCGCCAGTGGAGGGATTGTGTCGATAGGCCGAGACGCCCATGACCTCGCCGGTGCCTCGATCGAACGCCACCAGGCGGTGGTCACCCAGGGCGAGCAGCAGGTCGCGACCCTCGATCACGCTGCGGGTCACGGACTCGTATCGCTGCGGCGTGGAGGTGGGCTGGTTCTGCCACCGCAACTTGCCGGAGAGTCCATCCACGCACAGCAGCACGCCGGCCTGATCCCACACCACCACCTCCCCCAATGTTGCCGCGCCATCCGTGGTCGCTCCGGGGCTCAGGGAGATTCCGCTCCACGAGGATCGCTCATCCCGTGGCAGGCCCACCTGCCACACATGCTTCAATCCCAGACGGGCCGCGGTCCGGCCATCCATGATCTGCGGCGAGCCCGTGGGCTCACCGGGAGTCGGCGACGCCCCAGTTTCCGAGGGCGGCGCGGCCTGGGCGAGCAGGGCGATGGAAACGACCGACAGCAGTGCAATCCGTCTCATGGGTTTCGGCCTTTGGGCCGGCGAGGGTAGCAGGCGGCCGGTGAAGATCAGGGGCCAAAAAGAAACCAGCCGCACCCTTTTCGGATCGCGGCTGGCCTCCCTTTCCCTCAACCTTCCTTCACGTTCGGAGCTTCTGGAGCTTGGTAACCAGCTTTCGCCGGAAGAGCTTGTGAGAGGTTCCCTTTCCCTCGCAATCTCTCGTCTGAGTCGAGGTCCCTTTTCCTCACCTCAGAAGACCGTAACTTCTGCTCCTAAGCTTTCGTCCGTGATCAGTCGCAGCGGGAGTTCCCGTTCGCCGCCGCGACATCACCATATTCGCATATGACCAATCGGATGTTGCAAGGTCGGCCAGGCATTTTCCAACGGATTTCCAGAAGTCCGACCACCCCCCAGGGGCCGTTTTGGCCCAAAAACGCCATTCAGCCTCGTGGAAACGTCCAGGCCCTGCCTGGCTTGTATCCCAGAAGGTCGTAGAGCTGCTGCCGGGTCTGCATCTGGGGCAGCAATGCCGACGCCGAGCCATCCTTCTTCAAGCGATCCAGGGCGGTGGTCACGCTTCCCATGGCCACCCGCATCACCGTCAGCGGGTGGATCACGATCGCATAGCCGAGTTCGCCGAACCGGCGCACCGGAATGTCCGGGGTCTTGCCGAATTCGGTCATGTTGGCCAGCAGGGGCCCCGGGCTGCCCTTGGCGAATTCGGCGAATTCGGCCTCGCTCTGCAGCCCCTCAGGGAAGATCACATCGGCCCCGGCAGCGCGATAGGCGTTGGCCCGGTCGATCGCGTCGGCCAAGCCCGTCACGTGCCGGGCATCGGTTCGGGCAATGATCACGAAGTCCGGGTTCAGGCGGGCAGCGGCCATGGCGGCCACCTTCTCGCACATGTCCTTGCAGGGGATCAGGTCCTTGCCATCGAGGTGACCGCACCGCTTGGGGAAGACCTGGTCCTCCAGATGCAGGGCGGCGGCGCCCGCTCGCTCGTAGGCGATGACGGTCCGGGCACAGCTCTCCACCTCGCCGTAGCCCGTGTCGGCATCGGCGATCACGGGAAGACCGCTTGCATCGGCGATCTCTCGGATGGTCCGGCACACCTCGGTCATGGTCAGAAGGCCGATGTCGGGGAACCCTGACACGTTGGCGGTGGCCCCGCCGGACACGTAGACCGCCTCGAAGCCCGCCTGCCGCACGGCCCGGGCCACCAGGGCGTTGAACGCGCCGGGAGCGTGCACCACGCCCTTTCTCATGGCAGCGCGAAGATGGGCACCCGGGTGCGATTGACTCGTCACTTGCCCGTCTCCTTCACGAAGATGTAGGGCCCCGCCGTGGAACCCCAGACCTGCTTGCCCTTGGCGTCAAATCCTCGGTCCCAGGATCGAAGTTCGGTGGCGGTGAGGGTGACTTCGCTGGTGGTGTAGGCAGCGCCCTCGCGGGAACTGGGGCAGCCGTGGCCGTCCGTGCCGCCGGTCCAGGTCTGGCCATCGGCACGCTTCAGCCGGACCGCACACCCCGCCTTGGGCACCAGCATGGAGGGCAGCAGCTGGTCGAGGGGCTTCTGGGCCCTCCACGCGCCGGCGTACTGCAGCGGATCACCGGGCAACTCGAAGATCATGCTCTCGACACCGTCCCCGGCCTCGGTGAGGCGGTACACGCGCTGGCGATAGGGCTTGTCCTGGGCGTTGGCCATGGCCTGCTCCACGTAGAACCAGCGGGCATCGGGCTGATCGATCCACATTGGAGCGATGTGCAGCACAACGTCGCGG
>JBILWQ010000338.1:0-3004 GCA_044369805.1 Phycisphaerales bacterium | reverse complement strand
AAAGGCCAATTTCTTGCGCCTGGCGATATGGTCAATGTGATTCAAAAAGCCCGCGAGGCAGCCCGCGAGGCAGCGCTCTCCGAGGATCGTTTTCTCGCCTGCGAGCGGGGCGCAAGTTTTGGCTATAACAATTTGGTAAGCGATATGCGCAGCCTGGCCATCATGCGCGGTACTGGCTGCCCGGTCGTCTTTGATGCGACCCATTCGGTGCAGCTGCCCGGCGGCCAGGGTACCTCTTCCGGCGGCCAGCGGGAGTTCGTGCCAGTGCTCTCGCGTGCTGCAGTGGCGGTCGGCATTGCCGGAATTTTTATGGAGACCCATCCGAATCCGGCAAAGGCCTTATCGGATGGACCCAATGCAGTGCCGCTGCATCAGATGAAGGCCTTACTGGAGCAGCTGGTCAGCATTGATCGGACCGTAAAAAGTAAGCCGTTCCTGGAAGAGAATTTCGATTAACGCCGATGCCGACCAAATCGAAGCGCGTAACCGGGAGAAACAATAAGCCTGTTCCACTTGGAGTAGCCCAGATCGGCTACGGCGTGCTCGGAAAGTCACTCTTTAAGGCAGTAGATACCCACCCGAACTTTCAGAATATCGTGGTGTGCGAACCAAATTGCGCGCAGACTCAAGCTCTGGTGCAAGAGGCCAATAACCGGCAAATAGGCCTCAACACTAAGCATTGCGAAGTAATTAATCATGCCGATGTCGATGTTGTTTTTGTCAACACCCCAGCGGAATCTCACTATGAAATATGCGCTACCGCAATAGCGGCAGGCAGGCATGTATTTTGTGCTAAACCACTTACGCCAAATCTGTCAGACAGCAAGCGCCTAGTGGGATTTGCTCAAGCACGTGGAGTCTCACTCACTGTCGGTCACCAAATGAAATACAGCGCCCATTTTCAGTATGCCAAAGAAATACTCGATTCAAAAATCTTGGGTGAAATTTCAAATCTGACCTTCATAAACAATAAACAACGTCTATCGCCAGGCAATCTAGCGCACCAAAAAAACCCAATACTATGGGAAATGACCACGCATCATCTAGACACCCTTTTTTATCTTTTTCCTAGAGAGCAATGGAAACTCAGAGGGGCAACGCTATCTCGCCCTGCGAGATCGGCCTATGATTCGAATACACATGTCGATGCCATTTTCATGAGTAACCTTGGTATTACGCTGCTGTATCAGGCAGGATTTGATTCCTTAAGATCAAACTATTTTTTTCGAATTGAAGGCAGCCTCGGAGTTCTAGATATTTTAGGTGACCATATTTCGATGCCGGTGCAGCACTACCTGCACACTGATCGAGAAAACATATCCCGGCTACTACCGCACAGTCGACAGCCAAGCTCCTCCTGGACGTTAGCGTTGAATCAATTAGCCGCTGATATCTACGGACCAAATACAACAGCAATATCTGGAATGAGAAACATTGACGTCCTATCCATAATCGACCAAATCGAAAAACATGCAAGTCAGAGAAATAAGTAAACAGGAAGTACACGTAATAAACGATGACGGCTCAATCATTGCTGGGATTAATATCGGTTACTACCGCCCATGGATCTACCCTCTTTGTACAACTTCAGGAATCAATGTACTAAGAGAGTTTCCTCCGGATCATGGGTTTCACAACGGCGCCTTTTTTGGTCACTATCCCCTTATGTATGAAGAAGTGGGTCATAATTTTTGGGGTGCGCCACCCCATCGGAGCCCCAACGATGAATTGTCAATAAACGTTGGAAGAGTTTCAGTCACAGAGACTTTATGGGAGTCAAGCGCCCGCTCCGCAATCGTATCACTCGTCTGCTTTTGGATAGACCATGAAGAGAGAGTTTTATTACTTGAAAAAAGGAACTACGATTTTCAACTAGATGACGCTAGCTTGACCGCAAGGATTACAAGCAATCTCAAGAACCTATCTAACAAGTCAATAAAATTGCTCAACTCAAAATACTCGGGCCACGCTTTTAGGCTAGCAACGATGTTTACGGAAAAAAATGGCGCCCAAATTTACATGAATAACCAACTTTCCTCAGCAAGCATGGCGCACGGCATGTCTACTAGAAGAAATTTATTGTCTGTACGAGTTGCTAATGAGGATATTTCATTCGAAGGGACTGGGGACTCTTATTTTTTCATTCGAAACTATGGATTAATCTCGATAAACCCATTCTTAAGAGCAGATAAAATTTTGAACGCAAATCGCTTTTTTACTTTTTCTTCTGCCCTCAAGATATCGACGCTTAAATCTTGATGAAGTCAGTAGCTTATAAATCTTCTCGTCTCTAAAGGGTGCCGCTGAGGCTACTAAAAAAGGCTTTCATTATGAAATCTACATGTCTAACGTTTGCGTGCCGCAAATCTCTTGATTGAAAAAAATCTGATCCGAAATTTATTGCCATTTCATAACTTGGAAAATAATAGATCCCGGATTTGCGATCTACTACATGCTCTACAGCTGACCGAAGTGTGGATTTTGAGTAGACATTTGCACTAAAAACATCAGAATCTGTAAAAGTAGCCTGCAGCGGTACTGGACTTACCGAAAAAATAATCTTATTTGACTCGTTTATAGACTTTACTAAATTTATTATCTTTTTTAAATCTGACTCTATGTCACTCACCGTTTGCCTAAAAAATTTTAATCCCTCACTAGAGTAACCAATACCTTGGTAGCTTGGATATTGATTAAAAACGAGACCTGAACTCTCTAATCGGAAAATCTCAACTAGGCCTAGAGTGATAATGAAACAATCAGCTTCCGTCAATCCCTTTTTTACACAGTGAGATATACGATTAGACAAGTTATTTATTTCAAGAACAGAATTAGCGTACACCTCGCGACGATAGGGATCCTGATAAACGGTATTACCGATAGATTGAACTTTTTTCCCATCTCTAATCGAGAAATTGTCAATCTTTATTGGCGGAAGTTCTCTATCATATAAGCTCCTTTCAAATTCCTGCAGAATGGAAGCTGACGAATAGTAGTTCATGTG
>JBILWQ010000293.1:0-3004 GCA_044369805.1 Phycisphaerales bacterium | reverse complement strand
CGAACAGCTGCAGGGCAAGCTTGATGAAACCCAGCGGCAGAGGGCCGCCGGTGCCATCGAGGAGGCGAAGTTCCTGCTGGCCCGGGGAAGTTCGGAATCGGGCCTGGCCGAGCGCTACACCGGCCGGCTACATCAGCTTCGGGGCGAATGGGCCGAGGCCATTCCCTACCTGCTGGCCGCTCGTCCCAAGATGCGTGCCGAGGACCTGGTGGCCTGCGACCAGGCGCTCTTCATGTCCTACGTGAACACCGGCAATCGGCCCGCGGCCATCATGCTCTGCGACGATGGCATCCGGAACGCGGGCCAGTTCGCCAACGTCTACAAGTCCCTCCGCGCCCAACTCGGGCCGTGAACGGCCAGGGACGGGCTTACATATAGGACCTTCGCAGAAGGTCCTATATGTAAGCCCGTCCCTGTTTTCATCGCCGTTTCTCGGCCAGGCGTTCGGCAGCGGGGACGCGGACGCGGCTGACCAGGCCCAGCTTCTCCAGGCAGACGATCATGAGCCAACTGAGGTCCAACTGCCACCAGTGCAGCCCATGGCGGGCGCTGGTGGGGAATGCGTGGTGGTTGTTGTGCCATCCCTCGCCAAGCCCGAGCACGCCCATGATCGCGTTGTTGCGGCTCTCGTCGCCGCTGTGGTACGCGCGGGTTCCCCACACGTGGCAGACGCTGTTGATGCTCCAGGTCACGTGATGCAGCAGGGCGATGCGGGTGAGTCCGCCCCAGAGGAATCCCAGCAAGGCCCCACGCGGTCCATCCACGAGCCACCCCAGCGCGGCCGGCACGGCCAGTCCAAGAGCGACCCACAGCGGGAACAGCCGGCTGAGGCCACGCAGCAGGGGATCGCTGGCGAGGTCGGGGGCGTAACGGCCAACATCCACGCCATGATCGCGAAGCAGCCAGCCCACATGAGCGTGGGCAAAGGCCCGCACGCGTTGAAGCCACGAGGCGCCCTCGGGCACGGACGCATGCGGCGAGTGAGGATCCTGCTCGCGGTCGGAGTGCTGGTGGTGCTTGCGATGGGTTGCCACCCACCACAGCAGAGGGCCCTCGGCGGCGGTGCCTGCCATCACGCCCAGCACCGCCTGCATGGCCCTTGAGGTCTCGAAGCTGCGATGGGTGAAGAGTCGGTGATAGCCCAGGGTCACGCCGAAGCCGCTCACCAGATACATGAGGGCCACGATGCCCACGTACCACCAGTCGAAGGCCCGGCCCCAGGCCAGCCACACGCCACCCGCCAGGGCCATGAAGGGAAGGATCACGGCGGCCAGCACCGCGATGCGGGTCTTCAGGCTGGCCCCCTCGTGCAATCGCGAGTTCTCATCATGCAGGGGAATGGTCGACATGCCTCTCCTGCGGGCATGGCCCGCGTCGCTCGTCACCAGGGCACGAGCGGTGGCCTTCGGGCCAGCGAAGCGTGTCAGGTTGACAGACTTTAGCACCCCAGCCCTGACCGTGTGCGAAATTCCCGTACCCACCCTTGGCTTTCCACTCGAGCGGGGCCGCGGGCATGGCCCGCAAAGCGGTGTCGCGAGGAGTAAAGCGAGAGTGCGACTTCTTCCGCAGGATTGGGTTGCCGAGCGGCGGCCTTCGCGACCAACCCGCCCCCGGCCTCAGATCCGCTCGATCCGCTCGGCCACGTCCCGTGCCTCGAGGGCCGCGGTCAACGCTTCCACCTCGCCGGCCAGCAGCTTCTGCAGGTTGAACGACTGCTCCACCCGGTGGTCCACGGCCACGTTCTCCTTCCAGCGGTAGGTGCGGATCTTCTCCGCCCGCTCGCCGCCGCCGATCATGCTTCGCCGCTGCTCGCCGCGCTTGGCGGCCGCCTCGGCCAGGCGCCGCTCGTGCACGCGTGCCCGCATGAGCCGCCACGCCTTCTCGCGATTCTGCAGCTGGCTGCGGGTCTCCTGCATGCGCACCTCGATGCCCGTGGGCTGGTGGATCAGGTGCACGGCGGTGGCCACCTTGTTCACGTTCTGCCCGCCGGGACCCTGGGCGGTCGTCAGGATCTCGCGCACCTCCGCGGCGTCCACCTCGCTCTCCACGCTCTCGGGCTCGCTCAGCACCGCCACGGTGGCCGTGCTGGTGTGCACGCGGCCCGCGGCCTCGGTGGCAGGCACGCGCTTCACCTGGTGCACCCCGCCCTCGTAGCCCAGCGTGCTCCAGCAGTCCGGGCCCTCGATGCGCACGATGGCGTGCGTCACGCCACCAGCGTCGCCGGGCTTCATCTCCATCTCCTCGAATCGCCAGCCGCGCCGGGCTGCAGCCCGTCGGTACATCTCGAGCAGGTCGCCCGCCCACAGGGCCGCCTCCAGGCCGCCCACGCCGCTCCGCACCTCCAGGATCAGGCTGCCGACCGCGCGGTCATCCGCCATCACCAGCCGCTGCACCAGCGCGTCCAGGGCGGCGTCACGGGAGGCCTGCGCCGCGGGAAGCTCGGCGCGGGCCATGGCGGCCATCTCGGCGTCGCTGCAGGTTGCCAGTTCGGCCGTCTCCCGGGCCTCCTGATCCAGCCGCCGCCAGCGTCGCAGACCCTCGACAAGCGGTTCCGACGAAGCCCGCCGCATGGCGATGAGGCGTGCCTTGCGGTGATCGCCTGCCACGGCCGGATCGGACAGCGCCGCGCCATCGGCCTCGAAGGCGCGCTCGATCTCGTCAAGCTTCTCCAGCAGTCGCGGCGTGGCTTCCATGGATCGGAAGGGCGGGGGGCGAAAAGAAACAGCCGCGCCACTCAAGGCGCGGCCGTCGAACAGTCACGGGTTGATGGCTACTTCTTGTCGGAAGCGGGGGCCTTGGCGGCCTTCGCGTCCTTCTTGAAGTACTCGCCGGCGAACTTCTTCTGGAAGCGCTCGACGCGGCCGAGCGTGTCCACGAAGGTCTTCTGGCCGGTGAAGAAGGGGTGCGAACCCGACCAGATCTCCACGTTGAGCTCGGGCACGGTGGCGCCCACGGTCATCACGGTCTGGCCGCGGAAGTTCACCTTGCAGTCGGGATACGACTG
>JBILWQ010000292.1:0-3010 GCA_044369805.1 Phycisphaerales bacterium | reverse complement strand
ACGGCTGGCGCGGACCGCGGCGCCAGGAGCCATGGCCTCCAGTTCGGCGACCACCCGGTGACGCAGCCGGCCTCGCGTGCGCTCCGCCCCCGCATTGCCCGGATCCTCCCGCCAGGGCACGCCGCACGCTTGCAGGAGTCCGCGCAGCTCGTTGCGGGATCGCTCCAGCACGGGTCGAAGCAGCCGCACACCCGGAGCGATCCGTCGCGACGCCGGCATGCCGCCAGCCGCACGCGCGCCGCTTCCCCTTGCCAGCCGCATGAGCATGGTCTCGAACTGGTCCTCGGCGTGGTGGGCCATGAGCACCACCTCCGCACCCACCACCCCGGCCATGGACTGCAGCGCGCGGTACCTCTCTCGTCGTGCTGCGGCGGCCACCTGCCGGCCGGACGAGACCTGCACGCGCTCGCGCAGCACCGGAACGCCAAGCCACGCACCCAGTCCCTCGACGAAGTCGGCATCGGCGGCGGAGCCCTCGCGAAGGTCGTGGTCGACCGTGCCCAGCGACACGCGCCAACGGCCCCGCGCAGCGACCGAAACCGCGAGCAGCGAAAGGGCCGTCGAGTCGGCGCCCCCGCTGGCCGCCACCAGCACGGCACCACCTTCCGGCACCGCCCGCAGGGCCCGCTCGACCACGGCCGCCAGGGCATGTCGGCCAGCCCTTCGCAGAGCCACCGAGCGATCCGACGGCATGGCCGGGGCCACGCTCATGGTCGCGAGGCGACCGTGGATTCCGTCTCGAACGTCGTACCCACTGCGGACGAGAACTCGAGTTCGCCGCGGATCCGGCCCGGCTCCGGATGAGCCACTCGCCAGGCGACCACGTCCACGAGCCTCGCCCATTCCGCCATCACCAGGAGCCCCTCGCCACACTGGCCCTGCCGGGCTCGGTGCTCGGCCCACGCCTGGAGCGCCTGCCCGAGCGGCTCACCCTGCATGAATCCGCTCCGTGTCCACTGCGGTGGACCCGCAGGGCAGGTCGCCGGGGCGGGATGTTCCTCCAGCGAGCCCACCACGCGATCCAGCCAGCCGCGATCGTTCGCGTAGACGCGCCAGCCACCATCCTTCATGCAGACGGTGCGTGCATGCAGTTCAACGGCACAGGCGGCCTCGACACCCTTCAGGAGTCGAGGGGCAAGGCCGGTGCCGGTCAGGTCTCGCGGCGACTCGAGGCCGCGAGCGCTCCGTGCCAGCCCCATGGACGACGTCATGGAGCCGGCCTGCCGGGCCATCGCCATGAGCATCGCGTCCTGTGCCTCGGTGGCCGACTTCGGATCGCGGATCTCGTACGCCACGGCCACCGAGATGCCATCCGGCGTGCCCGGACCGACCAGCACCGCCATTCGATCGCCAAGCGTCCGGCGCACGTCCTCTGGCACTTGGCCCTCGCGGGCGAGCGGCACCAGCGCCGCAGGCAATGGCTGCACCGGCAGCGGTTGCATCCAGGACACCAAGGTCTCCTCGGGCAGGACCTCGAGCATCACCATGGGTTCGGGACCATCCATCACTCGCTCAAGGGGATCCGAGGCGAACCGACCCTCCATGCGGACGCGCAACCCGGTCGCCGAGGGCGCGATCGCCCAGATGGATCGGCCGCCGCCGGCACAGGCATGCCGAAGGGCCACCATCACGGCCGCGTCATCCCCGGCCGCCATGTCCTGCGGGAGCACCGATCGCAGCGACGGCATGGCTCCATCGCAGCCCACGCGGTGCATGTCGCGATGCAGCGTGCTCGCGGGATCGTCGGTGACCAGCACCCATGGCCCATGCCGCGACCCCACCAGCCCAAGCCGGGGAATCTCGAATCGTCCGGAACCGGTCACGCGGGCCCCGACACCCTTGAGCAGTTGGCACGCCTCGCTGGGCGCAATCTCCATCGCCAGGACCCACTCCACGCGCGTCCCATCCAGGCGGATCACCAGCGAGGCATCGCGACCCGCGCATCGATCGAGGAGCGCCTCGGGCTTCATGCCCGAGGCCGCAGCGGCTTCATGCCACGCGACATCGGCCCCCGCAGACCGAAGCAGTCGTGCCACCGCGCTCCGCAGCATGTGCCCGCCCGGTCCGCCGGCGGCCTCCAGCCCCCCTCGCATCTGGATCACGGCATCCACATTGTCGGGTGCAAGACTGGCCACGCCCAGTGGCGGCGCCGCCGAACTGGCCATCGTGAGAGCAAGCAGCGTGGCAACCACCCCCATGTCAGGCCTCCCTCCACGGGGCGCCGGCGACTTCGACCCCGGGCTCGGCCTCACCACGCGGCGAGTCAGGACGCGTCGGTCCCGCAGGCCGGCCTGGTGCAAGCCTCTCCACGCCCCGGCGCAGCGCCGCTCCCACGTCACCACCTTCGCTCGGGGACAGCCACATCTCCACGCCGATCGCGATCGCGACCACCGCCAGCACGGCCAGACCCAGCCGCCAGGCCATGGATGCTCCGCTTCGAACCGCGCCCGCCCGGACCAGCCGGTCCATGACGGCTCCCCGCACGTCGCGAGGGACCGCCGTCTCGCTTCGAAGCAGTCCCATGAGGCGGTCCAGGCGCTCGCGATCGCGACTCATGGCGTCAGCTCCCGAACCAGGGACTTCGCCCGCAGGTCGCCCCGGATCATGGCCATCATGCGTCGCCGAGCCCGAAAGAGATGGCTCTTGATGGTCCCCTCGGGCAGGCCGGACCGAAGCGCGATCTCCCCGATGCCGAGGCCCTGCTGGTGGTAGAGCAGCACCGCGTCACGCTGTGGTCCAGTGAGGGCCGCCAGCGCCGCGTCCAGCGCCTTGCGAAGCAGCGTGGTCCGCTCGCGCTCCTGGACCGCGGCCACGGGCCCTGCACCCGCACCGCCCCGCCGCTCCACATGCTCGCTGTCGGAGACGGGCCTGCGGCGCGCCGCGGGGTTGAGCCAGAGCCTTCGGGCGATGGTGAAGAGCCAGGTGCTGAACCGGAAGCGGTCGTCGAACCGGTGCAGGTTGGTCAGCACCCGCACGAACGTCTCCTGCGCCAGATCCTCGGCAAGGTCGG
>JBILWQ010000035.1:0-10815 GCA_044369805.1 Phycisphaerales bacterium | reverse complement strand
GCTGGACTCGGCGGGCAAGGAACTGGAGACGCGATTGAACGCCAGCCTGCGCGGTGCCGTGGGTCGATTCGCCTTCACCGACCTGATCGGTGCCAACAGCCGGCTGCCGGACGCCGAGCAGGCCATCCTGGAGGACCTGGCCCGCAATCCCATGGCGGGCGTGGAGGCCCGCAGTGTGGGCCTGAGTCAGGTGGTGCTGCCGCCCAAGACCACCATCGCCGTGGTGAAGCGAATGAGCGCGGTGCAGGAGACGCTGGCCAACCTGGAGGAGAGCCGCGGCCAGGCCGAGGCGGACGCCATCAAGAGTCAGGCCGCCAGCCAGGCCGACACCATCCGCAACTTCGCCGATCAGTGGGCAGCGGAGATCGAGGCGGTGGGCAACACCGAGGCCACCCGCTACTACGAGCAGATGAAGCAGGAGGCTGACCTGGCCATCTTCCTGGCGTGGCTGGACACGCTCCGCGCCAGCCTGACGGGCAGCACCACGTTCGTGACCGACATGACCAAGGCGCCCTTCCACATGATCGACCTGGATTCGCCCACGGATGCCAACGGCATTCCGCAGCCCCAGGAGCGGTCGTTCCAGGGCGGGAGCGAGAAGTGAGCGACCTGCGCGACCAGGTGGCGGAGGAGGGCCAGGAACCCGAGGCGCCGCGCCGTGAGGCGAGCGCCACCTTCGCCGTCAACGCGCCGGAAGCAGCCGAGGCGGCGATCCGCTCGGCCATGGACCCGGCCAACCAGAGCCTGGCCGACTCGCTCCGCCTCAGCTACCGGCTCCTGCAACTGGCCATCCTCGGCCTGCTGGTCACCTTCCTCTTCAGCGGTTTCCAGACGGTTCAGGAGGGCTCGACCGGCGTGAAGCTGCTCTTCGGCCGCATCGTCGGCGAGCCGGGGCAGGAGGCGCTCGCGCCGGGCCTGACGCCGTTCTGGCCCTACCCCGTGGGGCAGGTGACGTCATTCGAGAGCCGCCGTGTGGTGGATCTCCGGACCGATTTCTGGCCGAACACGGGTGGGCAGAACATCACCACCGACCAGCAGGTGGACGCCGCCGACGTGAACAGGCCGATCATGCCGGGCAAGGACGGCTCGGTGATCACCGGCGATGGCGACCTGGCCCACGTGCAGGTGACGGCCGAGTACGTGGTGGAGGATCCCGTCCGCTTCCTGGAGTCGATGGACCTGGAGCGAGCGGACGCGATCGTCCGGGCTGCCCTGCGGCGAGGCGTGGTGGCCGCGGCCTCGCGACTGAGCCTGCAGGAACTGGTCGAGCAGCGCGAGGTGCCTTCGCAGATGGTCCAGGCCGAGAGTCAGCGGGTGCTCGATGCCATGGCCAGTGGCCTGAAGGTGCAGCGGGTGACCATGCCCGAGCGCAGCGCGCCCTTCGCGGTGCGGAACCAGCTGAGCTACCTGCAGAAGACGCGCGAGGACGCCCGCACCACCGTGGAGAAGGCGCGTCAGGAGGCCACCGGCATCCTGCTGTCCGCGGCGGGGCCGAAGTACCAGGATCTCCTGGCCGGCATCGACGCCTACGAGGCGGCCCTGGCGTCGGGCGACATGGCGCAGGCCGACGCCATGATGCGCGAGATCGGCCAGCGGCTCGAGGGCAAGGACATCGCCGGTGCGGCCAGCAACATCGTGAACCGCGCCCGCTCGTACCAGAGCGCGATCAGTGCCGCGCTGGCCAAGGACCTGCGGCGCCTGGAGGGCCTGCGAGAGAGCTTCCGCCAGAATCCGCGCCAGCTGGCCCGCCAGCTGTGGCTCGAGGCGGTGCGCAGCGTGCTGGACCAGAAGGAAGTGGAGGTGTTCAGCCTCCCGCCGGGCACCGGTCTGAGCCAGATCGCCTTCGGCAGCAGTCCCGAGATCATGCAGGCCCGTCGAAACGCCGACGCGGATCGTCGGCGCCGGGCCCGGGAGATCGAGGAGGCCATGCTGCCCACCTGGAACCTGGGTGTCCGCCAGATCATGATCAACAAGGAAGGCCGTCGCCTGGACGCGAAGGGCGAGAAGGGCTTCGGCCGGGAGAACAAGTGATGGCCGGCGAGGTGAAGGCCGTCGAGGCGGTCGGGCTCACGAAGGTGTTCAGCGACTTCTGGCTGCGGGCCAAGGCCCGTGCGGTCGACGACATCGATTTCGAGATCCGGCCCCGCGAGATCTTCGGCCTGCTCGGGCCCAACGGGAGCGGCAAGAGCACCACGATCAAGATGATCCTCGGGCTGCTTCGACCCACGCGGGGTCGGCTGACCGTGCTCGGGCGCTCACCCGAGGACGTGCAGGTGAAGAACCGCATCGGCTACCTGCCCGAGGAGAGCTATCTCTATCGCTTCCTCAACCCGATCGAGACGCTCGAGTACTACGGCAAGCTCTTCGGTCTTGACCGCGGCACCCGCCGTCGCCGCGCGGGCGAGCTGCTGGAGATGGTGGGCCTGAACCAGGTCCAGCACCGCCCTGTGGGCGAGTTCAGCAAGGGCATGGCGCGTCGCCTGGGGCTGGCCCAGGCGCTCATCAACGATCCGGAGTTCCTTATCCTGGACGAGCCGACGAGCGGCCTGGATCCGATCGGCACACGTCAGGTGAAGGACCTGCTGCTCGAGCTCGGTCGACGCGGCAAGACCATCCTGCTCAGCAGCCACCTGCTGGCTGACGTGGAGGACGTGTGCCATCGCATGGTCATCCTCTATGGCGGGCGGATCCGGGCAGAGGGCACCGCCGAGACGCTGCTGCAGGACTCGGACCACACGCTCATCGAGACGCGTCGCCTGAGGCCCGAGACCATCACGCTTGTGGAGCAGGCTCTCGCCCGGGGCGAGGGCGCGAGTATCGAGCGGATCCAGGCACCGCGGCAGCGGCTCGAGGACCTGTTCATGCGGATCGTGGAGCAGGCGCGCACCGAGCAGGTGGCCACCAGCGGCGCCCTTCACGGCGGTCGCATGGCGGGCTTCCTCGGCGAGGTGACCGAGGGGGCAGGGCTCGTGGCGGAGCTGGCCCGGGAGCGGCCCACGGAGTCCACGCCGCGCCCGGTCGAGCCCCTGCCGGCGCCGGCGGAACCGCTGCTCCGCGAACTGGTGGAAGGGCAGGCAGGCGCTCCCGCGAGCTCCGAAGCACCCAAGACGCCAGCGCCTCGACCCACGGGACAGGTGGATCGTGGCGTGCTGGACAGCCTGCTGGGTGACGGGGAGGCCGGCAAGAAGTGAGCGCATCCGCGCCAACGCTCCGGGGGCGGACCCGCGAGGCGTTGCGCCGCTCGGGCGTTCGCTGGCTGCTGACCGTGGTCATGACGCTCGTGGTGGCGGGTGTCATGTCGCCCTTCGTGGCGTCTGCCCTCCGGCTGGATGGATGGCGACAGGCCATGGTGCAGCTGCTCCGGGCCTCGACCCTGGAGCAGCGAGACGCCGCGGCCGTTGCATTGCTGGAGCGGGGTGAGGTGCAGGTCCTGGGCGAGACCTTCTCCAGTGACCGGCTTCGCGCAGTGGGCGCGGATCTGTTCGACCGCAAGGGTCGCGTGCTTGACCCTGGCATGGTGGCGGAGATCCTGCTCGCGCCGCGGATGCCCGCATGGGCGCCCACGTTCCTGGTGGAGAACCCCCTCACGCCGCTGCTCGCGGCCGCTGCCATCCTGGCCTCCGCAGTTGGGGCGATCTGGTTCGGACTGCTGCCGGGCTACCTGGCCGTGGTGGGCATCACGGTGATCATCTCCACCATCGGACTCCTCGCTGGACGTCCGGCCGTGGCCTTCGTGGCCACGGGCATGGCGGGACTCGTGATCAGCTTCGTCCTGCTCATGCGGCTGCTTCTCGTGCTGCTGGGCGGTCGCAGCGGATGGATGGCCGTGGGTCAGACGGTGGTGCGCGAGGCGGTGCGCCTGCGCATCAGCGTGGGCTTCATCGTGGTGCTGCTGGTGGTGCTTCCGCTGATCCCGCTCTTCATCGATCCGCGGAGCCCGCTCCGCTACCAGATCCAGACCTTCATGGCGAGGGGCCTTGACCTGGCGTACGTCTGCGCGGCCTGTCTCACGCTCACGCTCGGTTGCGCGACGGTGGCGTTCGAGATCCGCGATCGGCAGATCTGGCAGCTCATGACCAAGCCACTGGCCCGGCTGCAGTACCTGCTGGGCAAGTGGGCCGGCATCGTTGCCCTGGACGCCATGCTGCTGCTGGTCTGCGGCATCGGCATCTTCCTCTTCGTGCAGTGGATGCGCCTGAGGCCGGCCATGGATGATGGCGACCGGCTGGCCGTGCGCGACGAGGTGCTGGTGGCGCGCGAGTCGAGCCGTCCGCCCTACCAGCCGATGACCCGCGAGGAACTGGCGGCGGCGGTGGATTCCGCCGTGGCCGCCGATTCGGTGCTCAAGAGCGATCTCGATTCGGGACGTCGAACCATCGAGGACGTCCGCCGCGAACTGGGCAAGCAGCAGCAGAAGGAGCATCTGGCCAGGCAGCGGCAGGTGGCGCCGGGCGAGGGTCGGACGCTGGTGTTCCGCGGGCTGGGCCCGGCCCGGCGACCGGGCGAGACGGTCACGCTTCGCTTCCTGCTGCATGCGGGCGCCAGCGACACGCACAGCGTGTACCCCGTGATGTTCCGGTTCCGCGACGAAAGCTGGATCGATCGCCAGTTCATTCCCTCGCAGAGTGGGGTGCTCCCGGTTCCTGCCGAGCTCATCGACGACGAGGGCAATCTGCAGGTGGAGTTCGTGAACATGGCGTTCGACGCCAGGGCCAAGGCCTTCCAGCCCGGGCCCTTCACCTTCAACTGGGACGAGGACGCGGTCGAGGTGCTCTACCGGGTCGGGGGCTTCGAGGCCAACTACCTGCGCGCGATGGCGGTGAATCTGGTCAAGTTCTCCTTCCTGGCCATGCTGGCGGTGTGCAGTGCCACCTTCCTCAGCTTCCCGGTGGCGTGCCTGCTCAGCTTCGCCATCTTCCTGGCGGGAAGCCTGAGCCCGTTCCTGGCCGAGAGCCTGAAGTTCCAGACGCTCGATTTCGGCGAGAGCTGGCTTGGACAGGGCGTGACGCTGGTCGTCTACGCGATCGCGAACGCCGTCGAGTTCCTGCTCCGGCCCTTCGGTCGCATCAGCGCGAACGAGTCCCTGGTCCGTGGGCTCAACGTGGGCTGGGCACGGCTTGGCGAGGCGATGCTGGTCATCGGCGTGGGGTGGACCGGTCTCTCGCTGCTGGTGGGTTGGCTCGCATTCCGTCGCCGGGAACTGGCCATCTATTCGGGGCAGGGCTGACGCAATGCGGGACCGCTGGATCCAGGCCGGTTGCGTGGCGGTGATGGTGGGCGGCATGGTGACCGGCAGCGCCCTGGTGCCGCGTCTGCTGCAGAAGGCCCGCGAGCAGGAGCTTCGCTACACGGCGGATCCCGTCGAGGGCGCTCCGCCCATCGTGGCGCTGGGCACGGCCATCGGAGCGCTCCGCGGGATCATCGCCGACTACCTCTGGATCAAGCTCCAGAGCCGCAAGGAACAGGGGCTCTTCTACGAGGCCATGGCCGATGCCGACCTGATCACGAAGCTGCAGCCGCGCTTCGCCGAGGTCTGGGGCTTCCATGGCCACAACATGGCCTACAACATCAGCGTGCTCACGAACACGCCCGAGGAGCGGTGGGCGTGGGTCAATGCGGGCATCGACCTGATCCGCAACCGGGGGCTTCGCTACAACCCCAATGACCTGGGTCTGAACAAGGAACTGGCGTTCTTCTTCGCCCACAAGCTCGATGGCGTGGCCGACGACGCGCACCTGCACTACAAGCGCGAGTTCGCCCGGGAGTGGCATTTCCTGCTGGGGCCGCCCCCCATGGACACGGCCGCACGCGAGAGATGGCTGCGGACCATCGCCGAGGCTCCGGACACCATCGATGAACTGGAAGCGCGGGATCCCGACGTGAAGCGTCTGGAGGAGGAACTGACGCGGGAGCTCTCCCCCTTCGACCGGCGCTTCGGCTTCAAGCTGGACCGCGAGTTCCTGATCAACGTGGGGCGATGGCAGTCGAGCAAGATCTCGCCCTACGCCAAGATCCTTGGCCTCGAGAAGCGCTTCCAGCAGAATGATCCGGTCTATGCCGCATTCGATCGGGTTCTGTCCCGGCCCGAGAACGTGCAGGCGAGGGATCGCCTGCTGGCGTTCCTTCGCAGGAAGGTGCTGCGCGACGACTACAACATGGACCCGGCGCTCATGGCGGACTACACGCGCGACTACGGCCCGTTCGACTGGCGGCACCCGCAGTCGCATGCGTTCTACTTCAGCCGCATGGGCGCCCAGGCCGGGGCCGAACGCTACACCGACGAGGATGACGTCTACAAGATCCTCAACAACGACCGCATGACCATCCAGGCCATGCAGGCGCTCAACCACTCCGGCCTGATGGGTGTGGACCCGTTCTCGACGGACAACCCCACGCGGATGCACGACAACCGCTGGATCAAGCCGATCGAGAGGTACTTCAGGGATCTCTACGAGAAGCACTACAAGGTCCGTGGCGCGGGCGGCGACACGTTCATCGACTTCCACGAGAACTTCATGGCCCAGGCCATTCGGCAGCTCTACCGGTCCGGTGATGCCGAAGGGGCGCAGGAGATCCTCAAGCATCTGGACGAGCTCTACGGCCGCGGCGGGCTGATCCCGAGCGAGAAGTACAACAAGCCGCTCGAGGACTTCGTGCGGGACAACACCTTCGGCGAGTACGAGATGGTTCCGGACGTGGCGCGCACCGACGTCTACGCCGCGCTGCAGCGAGGGCTCCGCGAGGGTCTCATGCTGGGCAACCGGAAGGTCATGGATGACGCGCTGAAGTTCGCGCGCGAGCTGACCGAGTACTTCCAGAGCACCCGGTACACGGACTTCGTGAACAAGTTCGGCGAGCGGCGCATGGCCGACCTGGTGGGGGACCTGCGCACCAGCGTGGAGACCGTCTTCATGGCGCTGCTTCGAGACCAGAACCAGCCGCTGCTCGACCGGCTGGTCATGTACAACCGTGCGAGCGACGACCTCAAGCGCATGGCCTACGACGGCGTGAAGGACCAGCTGGCCCTGGAGCTGTCCGAGGGTCCGCTGGCGGGCGTCTACCGGATCGAGGAGGTGCTTCCCGAGCCCCCGGGCATCGAGGCGTATCGCCAGGTCCAGGCCGAGATCGCTCAGCGGCGTCAGAAGGAGCTCGAGGCGCAGAATCGTGCGGGAGCGCAGAGGAAGTGATGCACGCCCGTCCACCGGCGATCCTGGCGATCGGCCGCAACTATGCCGATCATGCGCGCGAGATGGGTGGCCAGCTGGACCCCAATCCCATCATCTTCATGAAGAACCCGGCCAGCGTGATCGGTGACGGGCAGGCGATCGAGATCCCCCCGATCTGTCGCGAGCACGGGCCCCAGGTGGACTACGAGGGTGAATTGGCGGTCGAGATCGGTCGCGATTGCCGCGACGTGCCCGAGGCCGAGGCCATGGGTGTGGTCCGGGCCTACCGCGCGGCCAATGACGTGAGCGCGCGGTGGTGGCAGAAGCAGGGGAGCGGCGGCCAGTTCTGCCGCGGGAAGAGCTTCGACACCTTCTGTCCGCTCAGCGAGCCCATGCCCGCCGCCAGGGTCCGGGATCCGGGCCAGCTGCGGATCCTCACCCGTCTCAACGGCCAGGTCATGCAGGATGCCCAGACCGGACTCATGTTCCACGGCGTTCGGCAGCTCATCGCCATGCTCAGTCGCGGCACCACGCTGCTCGAGGGCACGATCATCCTCACGGGGTCACCCGCGGGGGTGGGCAGCGCACGCACGCCTCCGGTGTTCCTGAAGCACGGCGACATCGTGGAGGTGGAGATCGAGGGCGTTGGACGGGTGCGCAACCCCGTGCGCGAGCTTCCGTGAATTGCGACGATCCCGGCCCTGGGGTCTCGGCCCGCGTGGGCATGGCCTTGGTTCGGGGCTATCAGCTCACCCTCTCCCACTGGCTGGGCGGCCGCTGCCGCTTCGATCCCAGCTGCTCGGTCTACTCGATCGAGGCCTTGCGCCGGCATGGCGCACGACGCGGCTTCTGGCTCACCCTTCGCCGGCTGCTTCGCTGTCATCCGTGGGGCGGCTGCGGCCACGATCCGGTGCCTTGACGGCCAGTTCGCCCAGCGGCGGGGCATGACGGAGCAGGGCCTGGCGATAGTCCTCGAGCGTGCGGGGTTCGTGCGGCCGGACCTGCACGATCAGGTCCACGCCCACCGGCATGGAGCGCTGCTCCAGCCGGAAGGCCTCGCGAAGCAGCCGCTTGATGCGGTTTCGGCGCACGGCCGTGCCCACGCGCCGGCCGATGCTGATGCCAAGCCGGGCGTGCGCGAGGCCATTGGCCGCAGCGAGCAGCTGCGCGAAGCCCAGATCGCGGCGCAACCTTGCCGCGTAGGCCCGGCGGAAGTCCCGATCCAGGCGCACGCGCATGCGTGCCGGAAAACCCAGACTCGCCATCAGCCCTCCCGCTCCAGTTCCTGCTGGTACCGGCGCAGCAGCTGGGTGCGGCTCACCAGCCCGAGCACGCGGTCCGGATCCTGATCGTGGAACACCGGCAGGCTTTCCACGTCGTGACGGCTGAACCGATCCAGGGCCGCGTCGAGCGTGTCGCCCTGCCGCACCACGGGCAGGTCATCGCGCATGAGTTCCTCCACCGTGAGCAGTGGAATGGCCTCGCGGTTCATCAGTGCGTCATGCAACTGGTGCCGAGTGACCATTCCGCGGTATCGGCCCTCGGCATCGCCGACCAGGAATTCGTGGGCGCCCTCGTCCTGCATGAGATCGACCAGACGCGACGCGGGATCTTCCAGGCGGACCAGTCGGGGCGCGCCCAGGTCCAGGTCGCTCACGCGGATCCGCCGCAGCACGGTCAGGTCGCTCATGCTGCCCAGCCGGATGCCCAGGGCAGAGAGCTCTGCCGTGTAGATGCTGTCCCGGTGCAGCAGCCGGGTGACCATGGTGGCGATCACCGCCGTGAGCATGAGCGGCAGGATGACGCTGTAGCTGCTGGTCAACTCGTACACAAGCAGCACGCCGGTGAGTGGCGCGTGCGTGGTCGCGGCGATCATGGCGGCCATGCCGACCAGCGCGAAGGCCGCAGGATCCGGCACGGACGCGAATCCCGCGGCATGCAGTCCCAGGCCGAAGGCACCGCCCGTCATGGCGCCCAGCAGCAGGCTCGGCGCGAAGAGACCGCCGGCACCCCCTGAGCCCAGCGTGAGGCACGTGGCGAGCGCCTTCAGCAGCCCGGCGCCGAGCACGGCCAGTGCCAGCCCGCCCATGACCCACGGGGTGGCCTTGAGCGAGGTGGCGTAGAAGTCAGGGGTCATCAGTTCCCGGGTGGCGGCATAGCCCGCGCCGAAGAACGGCGGCATGGCGTGGGCGCCAGGCCGAAGCCAGAGGTACCCCGCGCCCAGACCGCAGAGCATGATCGCGCCCACGGTGGGCCGGAGGTTGCGGGGCAGCGGCAGTCGGCCGAAGGCATGCTCCACGCGAGGCAGCAACCGGATGAAACCCACGGCCGGCAGCGCACAGAACAGGCCCAGCGCGATGAAGAGCGGCGTCTGTCCCAGCGTGAAAGCGTCCCCGTGCCGGAGGAAATCCGGGATCTGTCCGAAGAGGGGTTCCTGACCGCCCAGCACGGTCTGTGCCGTCGCGGCGCTGACCACGCCCGCCACCACGATGGGCGTGAAGGTGCGCAGGGAGAAGTCCCGAAGGATGACCTCGAGCGTGAAGAAGATGCCCGCCAGAGGCGCGTTGAACACCGCTGCCAGCCCGGCGGCGCAGCCGCACCCCAGCAGAGTGGCGGTGCCAGCGGCATCGCCACCGAGCCAGCGGGCGAGGTTGCTTCCCATGGTGGCTCCGATGGTGACGATGGGACCCTCGGGGCCCGCGCTGCCGCCCGAGCCAATCGTGCAGGTGCTGGCCAGCCATTGCCGCAGACCGATCCGCAGTGGAATGGATGACTGCTGGCGGTTCACGGCGTAGAGCACGCGCGAGACGCCGTGGCCGCGAAAGGCGCTTGGCAGCAGCGTGAAAACCAGGCCGGTCAGCAGGGCTCCCAGGATCGGGCCGACGAGCACCGCAACGGTGGTCGCGGTGGGGTGGTCCGGGCCCAGGTGCTCAGGCAACCTTTCAAGCCATCGGATGGGGGTGATGAAGGCGATGGCCACGGCGGCCATGAGCACGCCCACGCCTCCCGCCACCGCCAGAAGCCACCACTCGCGATCCAGGCCAAGCCGGATCCTCAGGCGGGCTGGAAGCGGGACCGGGCGACCCATGTTCGCAGGGTAGCGTTGGCACTGACTGAAGCCGAAACGGGGGTTCCGGCGGGGGCGGATTTCGGCTACACTCCGGGGCTCGGCAAAAGCCCCTCGGAGGACCCCACCCGTGATCGAAGCCCTGCTCAGCGACGAAATCGTGGACAAGTTCGGTGGCCGTTTCAAGCTCACCGCCCTCATCCAGAAGCGCCTCCAGGAGTTGATCGAGGGGGCACGTCCGCTCGTCGAGCGCCATGGCCGCAGCGACCTCGAGATCGTGGTCGCCGAGATCATGGAAGAGAAGATCACCATCGACTGGGACCAGTGCGGCCTGGAGCCGCCGGCCCGGGCGAAGGCGTGAGCGAGGCTTGCGGCCGGCCAGGCCGCCCCCCATACTGACGGGTGCTCGGAGAGGTGTCTGAGCGGTTGAAAGAGCTAGTCTCGAAAACTAGTAGTGGGCTTGTCCTACTCGTGGGTTCGAATCCCACCCTCTCCGCTTCCTTCACTCCAGAACGCGACCTCAGGGTCGCGTTCTGTCGTTCTTGACGCGGAGAGCCGCGGGCGGCTGTGCCGCCCGCTTGC
>JBILWQ010000291.1:0-3042 GCA_044369805.1 Phycisphaerales bacterium | reverse complement strand
CCAGGAAGGGAAGCCTAGTTTCGATCGCGTGCCACATCGAGTTCTTATCCTCGAAGCGCAGCAGGGCGGGCAGGTTCGTTCGCTCGATCTCCAGCCGCTGGAGCCTGGCGAGGTCGGAGAGGACGCCGGAGAACTCGCGCTGCTGCGGCGGGATGACCGGGCTCTCGCGCAGGTAGCGGTTGCGCCGGCGCATCAGCAGCAGCTGCAGCCACGCCGAGGAGTAGAACACGAAGTACGTCAGGATGGCGCCGCTCGACATCTGCGAGCGGTTTCGTCGGCATTCACGGAGTTCGTGGAGAGCGGCCATCAGTCCGCGGCGCCGCAGGACCGAGCGCATGATGCCGGCGAAGTAGTGCCGGTAGCCGAGCAGGGTCTCGTCGCCGCCCTGGCCGTCGAGGAGCACCGGGATCGAATGCTCCCGCGCCGTCCGCATCACGAAGTGCTGCATGCACACCGAGGGGCCGCTGAACGGCTCCTCCTGCGCGCGTGCCACCTCCTCGATGGTGGCGGCGAAGTCGCGGTACGTCGGCTTGACGCCGATCCAGTCGATGCCCGCGTTGCCGGCCACCTCGCGCGCGAGCGCGGACTCGTCGTTCGACTCCTGCTCGCTCTCGGCGGTGATGCCGCGGAACGCCTCGCCGCGCTTCTCGCGGTACGGGCCGGCAGCGAGCGTCGCGATGGACGAGCTGTCCAGGCCGCCGCTGAGGCAGGTGCCGACGGGCACGTCCGCCCGCAGGCGCAGGGCCACGGCCTTCTCGAGGCACTCGCGGTAGGCCGCGCATGACGCATCGATGTCGAGCTGCGCGAACTCCGGGCGCTCCGGGATCGAGTAGTGCCTGGAGACCTCGATGCCGTTGGTGGCCAGGTCCAGCACCATCGAATGGCCGCCGGGCAGCTTGCGCACGCCCTCGAAGAAGGTCTCCTCCCACGGCTCGCACACGTCTGCGTAGAGGAACTCCGAGACCACCTTGCGGTTCGCGCGCACCTGCGGGAGGAGCGGAAGAAGCTGGCGGATCTCCGATCCGAACGCCATCGCGCCGGGGAGCATCGTGTAGTAGAAAGGCTTGACGCCGAAGCGGTCGCGCGACATGAACACCCGGTTGCGTTCCGGGTCGTGGATCGCGAACGCCCACATGCCGTTGAACCGCTCGACGCAGGCATCGCCCCAGGCCCGGTAGGCATGGATGATCACCTCGGTGTCGGTGGCGGTCGCGAAGGAATGCCCGAGCGCCTGGAGCTGCTCGCGCAGTTCGACGTAGTTGTAGATCTCGCCGTTGAAGACGATGACCAGGGATCCGCCGCGCTCGCGCATGGGCTGGTGCCCGTCTGCGCTGAGGTCGACGATGGCCAGGCGGCGATGGCCGAAGCCGACCCGTCCCTGCACCAGGACGCCCTCATCGTCGGGGCCGCGATGCTTCACGGCCCGTGTCATCGCCCGCAGCGCGGACTCGTCCGCATCACCCGGACCGAAGGAGATGTAGCCCGCGATTCCACACATACTTCGTGGCGAATTTTACAGTAAAAAGCCGATCAATCCGGTCGGCAGACCGCAGAATTCCATCGGCAATCGGAGATCCCGGCATGAGCGCTTCCTTCAGGACGAACAATTTCGACCTTATCCGGCTCGCCGCGGCGCTCCAGGTCGCGATCTACCACTCCTGCCAGCACCTGAAGGTGTTCAACGACTCGACCGCGATCACGCTGCTGCACCACGTGCCGGGCGTCCCGGTGTTCTTCTTCGTGAGCGGGTTCCTTATCAGCCGCTCGTATGAATCGAACTCCGTGCTGCGGGAGTACGCGCTCAACCGGGCCTTCCGCATCTTCCCCGCGCTGTGGGTGTGCACCATCCTGTCCGTGGCGGCCGTGATGGCCACCGGCTACCTGGCAACCCAGGAGTTCAGCCGCGTGCAGTTCGTCGCATGGATCCTGGGGCAGATGTCGTTCGTCCAGTTCTGGAATCCGCCCTTCATGCGCGACTTCGGCATCGGCGTCCTCAACGGCAGCCTCTGGACCATCTCGGTGGAGCTCCAGTTCTACGTGCTGGTGCCGATCCTCTACCGCCTGTTCGGCCGTCTCGGCAAGGTGGGCATGGACCGCGCGATCCTGGTGCTGATCCCGTGCTTCGCCGCCGTCGGCGTGGTCTTCCACCGGATGCACGTGGGCCACGAGGACCAGATCGTCTTCAAGCTGCTCTACGTCACCTTCCTGCCGTGGTTCTGGATGTTCCTCGTCGGCGTCTGGGCGCAGCGGAACTTCGAGCTCCTGCATGGCCTGCTGGCGGGCCCACGGCGGATCGTGGCATGGTTCCTGGTGTTCGTGGCCTGCTCGTGGGCCTCGGAGAACCTGCTCGGTTCGCGCTCAGGCAACGGCATCGACCCGCTGGCATTCCTGCCGCTGGCGGCCGTCGTCTTCGGCTGCGCCTACACGCTGCCCACGCTGGCCGAGCGCCTGCTGCGCCGCAACGACATCTCCTACGGCGTCTACATCTACCACCTGCCGCTCGTGAACCTGGCGATGTGGCTGGGGCTGGGTGGCGCGGTGCTGCACGTCGGTTACGTGGTTGCCGGCGCGGTCGTGCTTGCCACGCTGTCCTGGGTGTTCGTCGAGCGGCCCTGCCTGCGCATGAAGCGTCGCCCGCTGAACCCGCTCGCGGCGCAGCAGGCACCGCCCGCCCACTGACTGCCGACAGCTGACGGATCTCAGCCCCTGCGCACGATGCGCCCGAGCGCGCGGCCGGCCGCATCGCGGACCTTCCGGAAGCCTGCGAGCGACCGGAGTTCCGCATACGTGGCGGGCTGCGTCCACCGGATCACCGCCATGCTGATCGCGAACGCGATCGGGCCCACCACGGCCAGCGAGATCACCTGGCCTGCAGCACCGTAGGGCGCGAGTCCCTTCCACGCAAGCCACGCAAGGAGCGCCACGGGTGCAGCGGTGACCCACGGCGCGGTGAAGACCGTGATGGCCTCGACCGCCGACCGACCGCTGCCGCGGGTGGCGAGCCAGGTTGCGAAGGGGACGCTGACCGCCCAGA
Organism: Phycisphaerales bacterium; assembly: GCA_044369805.1. Classification (GTDB taxonomy): domain Bacteria; phylum Planctomycetota; class Phycisphaerae; order Phycisphaerales; family SM1A02; genus SYAC01. The sequence goes on along the minus strand of JBILWQ010000291.1, from coordinate 8 downwards.
TGCCCGCG
>JBILWQ010000339.1:0-3060 GCA_044369805.1 Phycisphaerales bacterium | reverse complement strand
GATTGTGGTGGAACGTCGCGATGCTCTTCGAACTTGGCTAGAGACTCAAGGTGTGCGCACAATTATGCAGTGGGCGGGGAAGGGGCTTCATCAGTTCCCATCGCTCGGTCTGTCCGCGGTTGTCCCGAACGCGGACCGATTCTTCCGAGGGTCTCTGCTCCTTCCAATGAACTCTTCCGTGACGGCAGAAGAAGCGCGACGTGTGACAGAACTTGTTCGGCAGTTTGTTCTGACAACCTGAACTCCACTCAGCTGCGGCTCGATTACTGGTCGCGTGCCAGAACCCCCGGTTGTTCTCCGGGCCGTTGGTGCATCGCGAGGATCAACGGCTCAAATCGCTCCCACGAGTAGTGGCGACTGGCCCGCTCAAGTCCAAGCGTAAATCTGAGGCTATCTCCCCGTGCTAGCTCGAGAACGGCGCTCCGAATCGACTCGGGGGTTAGATGCGTGACGACGGCCCCCAGATTGAACTCCTCCACGAGTCTGGCTTGCTCAAGTGTGTTCGACACCAACACGGGTTTGCGTGCCATGATGTAATCAAACAACTTGGTTGGCAGGCAATACTCGTAACTTTTCGAGATGGGTTCGATCAGTGACAGGCCAAAATCGGCCGACATCGTGAGCCTCAGCAACTGATCGGATGGAACACCGGGATGCCAATGGGTGTTGCCCTCAGATCTCGTCTGGGATGGTGCCATCGGACCGTATCCCAACAACACAAGCGCAGCCTCACTGCCGCACCGGCGAAATGCTTCGCACAGAAGGTCGATTCCTCTTCCGTGGTTCAATATTCCCTGATAAAGGAAGACGGGGATGTTGGTGGCTATTCCGAAAGTCTGGCGCAGTTCGTCAGCGCTGTGCGGATCGACGTACGGGGGACAGTTTGGGACGGTCGTGCATCGAGAAACACCCTGCCTAGTTCGATACCAGTTCTCGATGGACGGACTTACCACGATCACGTGATCCACGAAGCGGAGCATGAACCGCTCCGCCCATCGAGCAAGATGTTTAATCGCGCCTCTCATCCGGCTCGTCTCTGTTTCGAGTTCGTGCGGCTCGTAGATGAGGTTTGCGCGATGTCGCCACTTGATCGCGACGCACGCAGGCAGAGCCGATAGACTGTGACAGTTGACGGTTCGAACCGGCGCGTTCCGAAATCGATAAGCCGCCGCCATGTTCCAGCCCAGAAACTGAAGCGTTCGCGCTATTGGGTGTCTCCAAGTCGGCCCGCCGATACGAACAATCGTTCGGGTGCTATCGAGATCCTCCGTCGGGGGTAGGCCTTCCCCGGTTCTGCCAACCAATATCACTTTGGAGTAGAGCCGTGAGCTCGCGATCGTCGCAGTCATTCGACGCACACGCGACGCGTGAACCAGGTAGTCAGGAAACAAGTGAAGATTGATCACGAACACCCTTTGGCAGCGGGCTCATCAATCTGCGAAGCTGAGGTTCCAAGAGCTAGCCTTCTGAGTCCTAGATGCAGATACTCTCCCAATCCCCATGCGGCTCCCAGTCCGTACATCACGTGAGAGATGAAGCAAATCAACGGGTAAAGTACCCCAGCGGTGAGAGACTGGCGTCGAACCGCAAGGGCCGCACCACTGATCAGCAGGACCAACAAGTAACCTACGGCGCAAAGCAGTGATGCAGCCGCGATAGCGGGCACCACTAAACTCAACACTGCCACTGTTAGGGCGGCCAATGCCACAAATGCCGCGAAGACGTTTCGTCGGCCTAGGACTGGTGTTGCGACCTTGGATTGAACGCGGAATGGCACCAGGCCCGAGAGCAGCATGTACCGACCATGTGTGACTAGCGATGTCCTAGGGTGGTACGTCGCCTTGACCCATGGCAGCAGCAGCACCAAGCCGCCCCTGGCTCTGATTCGGGCGTTGAGCTCTCGGTCTTGGCCGCGCAAGAGTCGAGTATCGAAGAGACCAAATTGAGTGAACACCTCTCGTCGAAAGCACCCGCAGTAGACGGTTGCCGCAATCGTTGGAGTTCGAGCTGCGTTCGAAGAGCGGCTGCGCCGGAATCCGAGCCGGCCACTGTAGAAGTCGCAAATCGCCCTAGCCGTTGGGCTGTTCACGGTGGGAACGGCGGCTTGGATTCCACCGACGTTGTCCGCTCCGAAGTCCATCAGCGCCCGCACGCATTCTGATAGGTAGTCGGGGGGGTACGCTGCGTGTGCATCCATTCTCACGATCACTGTGCCCTTCGCTGCAGCGATCGCCGCGTTAAGCGCGTGCGGCTTGTGTACGAGCGGGTTATCGATGAGCCGGATTCGTGGGTCCCGCAAGCAGGCCGCTTCGAGGAGCGCACGGGTTCCGTCTGAGCTCAATCCATCGGCGACAATGACCTCCAGCCGATCAGCCGGATAATCGGTATCCATGACGGAACTTAGCATCGCGTCGATGTACCGCGCTTCATTTCGACATGGGATGATTACGGAAACGTAGGGCCACTCCCCGGTCTTGGGGGGGTGCGGCACGGGCCGGGCTCGTGGAGTGCCGAGCGTCATCGCCAAGCTCATCCGTTATGAGTTGCCGATGGGCGAAGGACAATCCATGCAGCCGTCGTTGCAAGCGTCGAGGCGGACTTACGGGAGAACCGATGGTCGAGGGGCACTTCGTTGCGCAGAAGGCGTGGCAGAAGATCTGGATCGATGACGGGCTCGTGCCGTTCCACAACAAAGCCGGCGCCATGTGCAAGTTCCGCGTGGTCATCATCCCGCAGCCGATTTGCATACATAAATGGATTGTTGGTCAGCTTCTTCCAGCGATGGTCGTCAAATCGAAGAAAGTGAACGGCATCGATTGATCGGTCAGAGTGGCTGAAGTGATCGCTATAGTCGATGAAGTGGACTGCTCTTCCAGAATTGCACAAGACACGATGGGCTTCCCGCCAGATCTTCATGAGCGCATTCGGCTCAATATGTTCGAGCACGGTGTAAGAGATGTGATAATCAACGGAACCGCCCCGAAGGCCAGTCGAAGCTGCATCGGCTGGGGCGCGATACTCGACATTGAAGAAGTCAAGTAGGCTAATTAGTGAATCGCC
>JBILWQ010000290.1:0-3065 GCA_044369805.1 Phycisphaerales bacterium | reverse complement strand
ACCTGGTTGAACTGGATCTTCGCGACAAGGACGAGCAGGTCACCCTTCGGCGTCCAACCCCCATGGTGGCTCCGCAGGTGATTCACGCCCCGGTGTCCATGCCCATGACGGCACCCGCCCCGGCCCCGGTTGCCGCGTCGGCCTCGGCGCCCGCCCCAGCGACGGACAGCTCGGCCGGTCTGCTGAAGGTCGAGAGCCCCATGGTCGGCACCTTCTACGCCTCGCCGGCCCCCGAGAAGCCCGTGTTCATCACCGCGGGCGCAAGCGTGGGCCCGGACACCGTGGTCTGCCTGGTCGAGGCCATGAAGATCTTCAACGAGATCAAGGCTGGCGTGTCCGGAACCGTCGAGCGCGTTCTGGTGAAGAGCGGTGACCCCGTGGAGTTCGGGCAGCCGCTGTTCCTGGTGAAGCCTTCCTGAGCGGAGCACGACCATGTTCAAGCGCATCCTGATCGCCAACCGCGGCGAGATCGCCCTGCGCGTGATCCGCGCGTGCCGCTCGCTGGGCATCAGCCCCGTCTGCGTCTACAGCCAGGCCGACAAGGATGGCCCCTGGCTGGAGCAGGCCGACGCGAAGGTCTGCATCGGTCCGGGCCCCTCCAAGGACAGCTATCTCCGTATCGAGCGAATCATCGCCGCGGCCGAGGTCACGGGTGCCGATGGCATCCACCCGGGCTACGGCTTCCTGAGCGAGAACGCGCACTTCGCCGAGGTGTGTCGCGACTGCAACATCACCTTCATCGGTCCCAGCCCCGAGGCCATGAGTGCGCTGGGCGACAAGGTGAACTGCAAGCGGCTGGCCCGAGCCACGGGCACGCCGGTCTTCCCGGGTACCGAGGGCGGCATCGAGGACATCGACGAGGCCGCGAAGGTGGCCGGCGAGATCGGCTACCCGGTCATCATCAAGGCCGCCGCGGGCGGTGGCGGCCGCGGCATGCGCGTGGCCCGCGACGAGGCCCAGCTGCGCGACGGCGTGGGCAAGGCCCAGCAGGAGGCCCTGGCGTCCTTCGGCAACGGCATGGTCTACGTGGAGAAGTACCTGGAGAACGCCCGGCACTTCGAGGTGCAGACCATCGGCGACAGCCACGGCAATTCGGTGCACCTGTTCGAGCGCGACTGCAGCAGCCAGCGGCGGCACCAGAAGCTGGTCGAGGAGGCCCCGAGCCCCGGCGTGGACCCGAAGAAGCGCGACAAGGTCTGCGAGAGCGCTGCGGCGCTGATCCGCAAGGCGAAGTACTGCGGTGCGGCCACCGTGGAGTTCCTGATGGACCGCCACCAGGACTTCTACATGCTCGAGGTGAACACCCGCGTGCAGGTGGAGCATCCGGTGAGCGAGCTCATCACCGGCGTGGACATCGTGCAGACGCAGATCCGCGTGGCGGCGGGGGAGCCGCTGCCCTTCAAGCAGTCGGACATCCGGGTGAACGGACACGCCATCGAGGTCCGCGTGAACGCGGAGGATCCGGACCGCGGATTCATGCCGCAGGCCGGCCTCATCGAGCAGTTCGCCGCGCCGGGTGGGCCGGGCGTGCGGCTCGACAGCCACGCCCGCGCCGGCTACCGGATCCCCAGCAACTACGACAGCATGATCGGCAAGCTGATCGTGCACGGTCCCACCCGCGACGCGGCGATCATCCGCATGCGGCAGGCTCTGGCGGAGTTCCAGATCGGCCCGGCCAAGACCACCATTCCGCTGCATCAGCGGATCATGGAGCGGCCCGAGTTCACCCAGGCCAACTTCGACATCCACTGGGTGGAGCGCTGGCTGAAGGCCGAGGGCAAGGCCTGAGGGCGATCAGGCCGGCGGCTCGACCTTCAGGTTGGCCTTGCCGACCACGCGGGCATCCTTCAGGCTGCGGGCGGGATCGCTGAAGACCACGGTCCGGATCGTCCGGCCCACCGGCACCTTGTAGATGAGATTCAGGTCGCCGCCAGCGGAGGCGCGGCGGAACCAGTCGAGCGTGAATCCCGAGTCGGGCGTCTCGTTGAAGTAGACCTCGAACTCCTGGGCACGCTCGTTGTTCCAGACGTACCCCACGGGGGCATACGAGTTTCCGGCATCGTCCATGAGCGTTGGCACGGCGCCGTAACCGGCGGCCGAGGCATCCTTCCGCGTCTTGTCCGCGTCGAAGAGATCAACGGTGCTTCCGCGAGTGCATCGCAGCATGACGATCCGCTCCTCCTTGCTCTCGAAGAAGTTCCGGACCACCGATCGCGTGCTCTGTGGCTTGGTCACGTGTTCCGAGGCGCCGCCGAGCAGCTTGCCGCCCTGCTCGCGGAGCGTGCCGGGCATCTCGTTGGTGTCCATGATGGCGCCCTGAAGGCCGCTGTCCACGCGGAGCTCGTTTCCCGGGATGCCCGGGGTGTCCTCGCTGATCGCCAGTGACACCTTCCGGCCCGCCGTGGCCACGGCGCTGGCCATCTCGGCCGCGTCCGTGGTGGGCTCGGGCAGCTGGAACCGCAGCCCCTTGAGCTGCAGGAAGAGCGGGGCACCGGTCTTGCGGGACAACTTGGCGGAGGGGAAGATCAGGCACACGAAGCTCTCCTGGGTGGAGGGCGGCGTGGAGACATACGCGGTGTCGCCGGTGAACTCGAATCGCACCAGCGAATCGCCCGAGGTCTGGAGCCCTTCGGCGAACTCGCAGGGGAAAACGCTGCGGCCCGAGGCGCCGTCGATCAGGCGAGCCTGCGAGGCCGAGAGGTTGAAGCCGCTTCCCTTGTCGTATCCGGGTCGCTTCACGCTGAGCAGCACGGCGTACGCGCCCTGCCCCCGCTTGGTGTCCCTGAGCCCGAACTTCGGGTCGAAGTAGGCACCGACCACGGACACGCCATCCGGACCGACGGACAGGCGGCCCTGGCCACCCTCGACGGTGTCGCGGAGCAGGCTGACGCCATCCGCGGCGATGTCCGGACGCCACCGGGCGAGTGAGGCCTTGCCAAGCGTGGGCGCCATGGCCCCATCCGAGACCATACCGAGGAAGCCAGCCGTGAATCCGGTGACCATCGCCGCGGGGCTCGAGGCATCCGACTGCGCGATCTCCCCGGCGCCGGTCGGGCGCCGCCAGC
>JBILWQ010000289.1:0-3067 GCA_044369805.1 Phycisphaerales bacterium | reverse complement strand
GGTCACCAAGGCGCTGGCCAATCAGTTCGGCATGGAGTTCCTCGACCTCGATCGTCCCGATGACGCCAAGCGGGTGGACCTGACGCTGCTGAAGCCCGAGGTCATGAAGAAGTTCAACGTGCTCCCGATTTCCCGGAACGGCAACCGCCTGCTGGTGCTCTACTTCGATCCGCTCGAGACGGATCCCATCGAGAAGCTGGGTTTCATGCTGGGCAAGGCCATGGACACCGCGATGGCCAGCAAGCGCCAGATCATGCAGTGGATCAATGGCGAGCGGGAGGGTGCGCAGATCGGTGTCGCAAGCGATGGCAAGCTTCTGTCGAAGTCGCTCGATGCCACGCGCGACCAGTCGGTGGACAAGTCCACGGACCGCAGCGTGGACAAGTCCACCGACAAGAGCGTGGACATGGACAAGGGTGCGGACGAGTCCAAGATGGTCACCCTGGTCAACCGCATCATCATCAGTGCGGTGCAGGGGCGGGCCAGCGACATCCACGTGGAGCCCATGAAGGAGAAGGTGCTGCTGCGCTATCGCATCGACGGCGTCTGCGTGGTGCGCGAGGAACTGCCCATCTCGGTGAAGTCCGCCGTGCTGGCCCGACTCAAGCTCATGGCCGGCGTGAACATGGCCGAGAAGCGAATCCCCCAGGACGGCCGAATCAAGATGCCCGTTCCGGTGCTCAAGCCCGACGGCACGCCCGAACTGGGGGCCGATGGTCTTCCCAAGGTGGACCAGGTGGACTTCCGCGTGAGCACCTGCCCGGCCGTGCACGGCGAGAGCGTGGTGCTGCGAATTCTCCGGCCGGACAGCGTGCGGATCGGTCTGATCAACCTGGGGCTTGAGCAGGACACCCTCGACACGTTCAACAAGGTCATCCGCCGGCCCAACGGCATCTTCCTGGTGACCGGCCCCACCGGCTCGGGCAAGACGACCACGCTCTACTCCGCGCTGGACACGCTCAACCGCCCGGACCGCAAGATCATCACCGCCGAGGATCCGGTCGAGTACAACTTCAAGGGCATCAACCAGGTGCAGGTGCGCGACCAGATCGGGCTCACCTTCCCCATCATCCTCAAGAGCATGCTCCGCCAGGCCCCCAACATCATCCTGGTGGGCGAGATTCGAGACCGCGAGGTGGCGGACATCGCCATCCAGGCGGCCCTGACCGGTCACATGGTCTTCAGCACGCTCCACACCAACGATGCCCCGAGCGCCATCACCCGTCTCATCGACATGGGCGTGAAGCCCTTCCTGGTGGCCAGCAGCATCCAGGCCGTTCTGGCGCAGCGACTGGTCCGGATTCTCTGCCCCAAGTGCAAGAAGCCGGACCCCAACGTGGATCCCAAGCTCCTGCGGCTGGTCAACATCAGCGAATCCGAGCGGAGCCAGGTGCTCGGACCCGTGGGTTGTCCGGCGTGCGGCGGGGCGGGCTACCGGGGTCGCCGCGGCATCTACGAGATGATGGTCATGAACAGTGAGATCCGGCAGCTGGCCTTCGAGCGCAGCGGCATCGCCAAGCTCCGCGCGGCGGCGGTCCGGGGCGGCATGCGAGGCCTGCTCGGCGACGGCAAGCTCAAGATCCTCAAGGGCATGACCACCCCCGACGAGATCGCCAAGTTCGCCCAGATCGAGGGCTTCGACCCGGCCGTGGAGATGGCGGCCTGAGCCCGCACCGGCACGACAAACCCCACAGGAGACTTCCATGAGTTCCGAAGGCGGCGGCGGTTCCAGCTACAACAAGGGCAGCACGGTGCAGATCGACCGGCTGCTCGATGTCATGGTCAAGCAGGATGCGTCGGACCTGCACATCACCGTGGGCCGGCCCCCCACGGTGCGCCTGAACGGGCGTCTTCGCAACATGCAGACCAAGGTGCTCGACGCCGACGACTGCATGGCGCTCATGAAGTCGATCACCCCGGAGAAGAACCAGGCCGAGTTCCAGGAGCACGGCGGCACCGACTTCGGGTTCACCTTCAGCGATGCCGCGCGTTTCCGCGTGTCGGTGTTTCGCCAGAAGGGGAACGTGGCCATGGTGCTCCGACTCATCCCCAACCGGCTGCTTCCGTTCGACGTGCTTGGACTGCCTGGAATCGTGAAGGACCTCATCCGGCGACCGCGCGGCCTCTTCCTGGTGACCGGTCCAACCGGCAGCGGCAAGACCACCACGCTGGCCACCATGATCGACGAAGTCAACATGAACTTCGAACGGCACATCATCACGGTCGAGGACCCGATCGAGTACTACCACCCCCACAAGAAGGGGATCGTGAACCAGCGCGAGGTGGGCGGCCTGGCGGACGTGCCCAGCTTCAGCGAGGCCCTCCGGCGAGCCCTCCGCCAGAACCCCGACGTGATCCTGGTGGGCGAGATGCGCGATCTGGAGACCATCGAGGCCGCCATCAAGGCCGCCGAGACCGGTCACCTGGTGTTCGGCACCCTGCACACCACGGGCGCGGCCGGCACCATCAACCGAATCATCGACGCCTTCCCGGTGGCCCAGCAGGAGCAGGTGCGTGTCCAGCTCTCCACCAGCCTTCTGGCGGTGCTCAGTCAGGTGCTGCTGCCCCGGGCCGACAAGCCCGGCCGCGTTGCGGGTTACGAGTTCCTGGTGGTCACCCCAGCCATCAGCAACCTCATCCGCGAGAACAAGACCTTCCGCATCGACTCCGCCATCCAGACCGGCAAGAAGTTCGGCATGCAGCTCCTTGATGACCACCTCTGGAGCCTCTTCTCCAAGGGTCTGATATCCGCCGACGAGATGGTGGACAAGGCCCGCAACCCGGCGGCGCTTTCGGGCCGAGCCAGCCAGTCCGGGGCGAAGCTCACCCGTGCCGAGCTCGAGGACGTGGGCACCGGAAGCTGAACCAGCGCATCGGAGGGTGCCGTTCGGGCACCGCGAGACTCGTCCGGATGACTGCCCGTCGTTGTTTGTGTAGTTTCACAGTCGCATCGTTTCCTCGCCCCTGATGCAACAGCGGCACCCAGCGGCCGCGAACATCATCGGGGGAGGCCGTCGGAGATCACCCCCATGCCACCCACCCCGACCACCCAGATCGACGTGAGCAG
>JBILWQ010000288.1:0-3087 GCA_044369805.1 Phycisphaerales bacterium | reverse complement strand
CCCTGCGGCGAGAACAGATGGCCGAACTGGGCATGGCCGAAGGTCAGTCGCCGCAGCTCCTAGTCATTGTCAACCGGCGCGATCACGGCATCACCGCCAACATGCAGGGACCGCTCGTCATTCATCCGATCACGCGCGTGGGCATGCAGGTCGTCCTCGCCGATCGGCGGTGGACCACGCGCCATGAACTGGTCTCCGTGGCACCTGCCGCCCGGGCCGCCACAGTCTGAGGGCCAACCATGCTCGTCCTCTCCCGCCAGCGTGATGAACGGATCGTGATCGGCGACGATGTCGAGGTGGTCGTGGTCGACATCCGCGGCGACAAGGTGCGTCTGGGCATCGTGGCCCCCAACACGGTCTCCGTGCACCGCAAGGAGATCTACGAGGCCATCCGCCGCGAGAACCAGGATGCGGCATCCCTGCGGGGCGATCTGCCGCGCTTCGGAACGCCCGGCTCCGGTTCGGATGCGGTCCGTCGACTGGCGCAGCGCAACGACGGTCGCGACCAGCCTCGTCGCGAGATCGCCTGACGTCGAACCTGTGCTCAGGCCGCCTTGGCGAGCCGGCCCTTGGCCATCTCGACCAGGGTGTCGAAGCTCGCGGGGTCCTGGATCGCCAGCTCGCTGAGCATCTTCCTGTTCAGCAGCACGCCGGCTCGGGCAAGTCCGCCCACCAGCAGGCTGTATCGGAAGTCACGCATGCGACACGCTGCGGTCAGTCGGGCGATCCAGAGCGAACGCATGTCGCGGCGGCGGAGGCGGCGGTGTGTCCACGCGTTCCGGCCGGCCCGCATGAGGGCGACCTTCGCCTGCTGCTTGTGGCGGCTCTTGGTGCCGAAGTATCCGCGGGCCTCGCGGAGGACACGGCGGCGGGCCTGGGTACGAGCTGCTCCCTTGCGTGCGCGTGGCATGGGTCGATCCTTTCAGGTCAGCGGGCGAGGCTGCGGTTGAGCACCTTGCCCAGCATGGCGTAGTCGCTGGAGGAGAGCGTCCGGGCCTTGCGGTAGCTGCGCACCGCAGTGCCGGTCTTGTTGCTCTTCAGGTGACGGGAATTCGGGGAATGGAAGCGCACCTTGCCCGAGGCCGAGATCTTGATCCGCTTCAGAAGTCCCTTGTGTCCTTTGGGCTTGGGCATGGTGTCTCCGTGCTCTGTGGCGAGCCGGGCAGCATAGCAAAGCCGAGATTGGGGTCAAGTTTGGTGCCGCGTGCCCCTGGAAGGCTCACTGGGCAAGCAGAATGTCGTCGCCAACCGGCAATTCCACCCTCACGGGCAGGGCCTCTGGCCGCCCAACCCCCTGGGGCAGGAAGATGTGGTCGCCGCCCACCTCCGGAAGGTTCAGCCAGAGCACCGACCCGTCGCCGAACAGGACGTTCTGTCCCCGCTGACCGTGGTTGCGGCTCACGCATCCCGGTCCAACCTCGGCACCCACCCTTCGAAGCTCGATGGCGGGGTTCGCGTCCGAGAGCAGGGGCCCCCGGGCGATCACCGTGAGCGTGAACGGTCGGTCACTGGCCGGCATGCGGAACGCGAAGTGCCGGTGGGGCCGGCCCTGAGCGCAGCTTGGACATTCCAGATGCCGGCTCGAGCCGTAGCCCGACTGCACCATCGCGACCAGGTTGCCCATGTGGTCGTAGGTGTGCCAGTCGGCCGGCGCCGGGCGGGTGCCAAGAAGTCCGGCGGTGCCGGCGGCCATCGGCAGACGGTCCCGATGATCCCTGGCGTAGTCCACCAGTCCGGTCGCCAACGCTCGAAGGTTGTTCGCGCAGCCCGCCTCGAGCGCCGTGGCCCGCATGCGTCCGATCACCGGCATCGCGATGGCGAGCGAGACCAGCAGCACGGCGGCAATGCCCACCGTGTCCGCCAGTCGGCGGGTCCGCACCCGGCCACCGTCCAGCCGCATGCTGCGCTCTCGGCGCCGCTCCTCGGCGTGCACCCGAGCCAGGGTGGCATCCACCAGCGAGGGATCCGACTGCGGCGCCTCCATCGCATCCAGTCGACGGACGGCCTCGAGCACCGCCTCCGCCCGCGCGTCATCAGGCTCCGACCGCCAGCCGCGATCGACCAGCCGGTCCAGTGCCTCCGCATCCGCCTGCGAAAGCCGTGCGCGCTCCTCGGGTGGCGTGCGGTCGGTCATGCGATTGGATTGTCCCGGTCCTTGCGTCCGCGTCGCCAGCGATCGGCGAAGGCGGCCACCGCCGCGTGCAGTCGACTCTTCACGGTGCCCAGAGGAATGCCCAGGATCTCGGCGATCTGCTGGTAGTTCATCCGCTGGAAATAGGCCAACACGATGATCTCCCGGTGGAGTGGCGACAGGGCATCGACGGCCTTGTTCACCAGGTCGGACTCCTCTCGGGTGGAGAGCGGCTGGGCCGGCTGGTCCACGCGGGCGGCCATCAGGTCGATCAGTTCGCCGTCACCATCCTCGCCGATGGGGGTCTGCAGGCTGACGCCACGACGGAGTCGCTCCTTGCGGTACCAGTCCCTGGCCTTGTTGGCGGCGATGGTGTAGAGCCACGGCCGGAACACCCGCGTCATGTCGAACGAGGCGGCCGAGAGGTGGATCTGGAGGAAGGTGTCCTGGAAGACGTCCTCGGCGGCGGTCCGCGAACCGATGAAGCGGCAGAGGAATCCGTAGAGCTCGGGCCGATAGCGTTCCACCAGTATGGGGAACGCGGCAGGGTGCCCGTCCATGTGCGCCGCCAACAGCGCCTCGTCACTGGATTGCTCGCCCACCGTCTCCACGGGAGCGATCCTACGAATGCCCGAGGCCTCCGCGGCATTTCGGAGCCAGTCCAGGGGGGTGGTTCGTCGGGAGAGGGATGCCATCCGGAGGCTGCTACGATCCCCGACTTCGACGGGTTTGTCGACGCCGCGGAAAAAATGGAGATCGAGCGAACATGGGTGTGCCCATAAGTCAGATGTGGACGGTCGCGACCTACGTGCTTCGACAGAAGCTCGCGGGCCGGCGGCAGTACCCCCTGGTCCTCATGCTGGAACCCCTCTTTCGGTGCAATCTTGCCTGTGCCGGCTGCGGGAAGATCCAGTATCCGGCCCATGTCCTCAAGCGGCAGCTCACCCCGGAGGCGT
>JBILWQ010000287.1:0-3098 GCA_044369805.1 Phycisphaerales bacterium | reverse complement strand
GTCGGTGTCCGCGAGTCGCGTTTCTCGCCGCAGGTCTACGCATCGTGGCTGCTGCTGGACTTCGGGCGCCGTGACGCGGACACCGACAAGGCTCGTGCGGAACTGGCCGCCTCCAACATGACGCACGACCGCACCATTCAGCGGGTGGTGTTCGAGGTGCAGCAGGCCTACTTCCGCCTGGAGGCGGCGCTCGGGCTCCGCACCGCGGCCGAGCAGGACGTGGTGGCGGCCCGCAGCGTGCTCCAGGCCACCGAATCTCGCCTGTCGCTCGGATTGGCCACGCGGCCCGACATGCTCGTGGCCCGTCAGGCCTATGCGGAATCGCTCTACCTGCTGGAGAAGCGTCGCGCGGATGTCTTCGTGGCCGAAGGCGACCTCCGCACGCGGGTGGGCATGCCGGCCAGCGTCTCGCTGCCCATCGATCCCACGCCCGAGACGGAGGTGCCCGAGATTCTCACCGCGGGCATCGACGGCATCATCGACCAGGCGCTGGCACGAAGGCCGGATCTCGCGGCCGCGGTGCTGGAGGTCCGCGCACGCGAGGCGGAGATGCGCCGCGCACAGGCCGACTACCTGCCCGAGGTGGTGGCCCGCGGCACCGTGGGCGAGGACTGGTACTACTTCGACCAGCCCGGCTTCGGCATCCTGGGTCGGGGCTGGGGCTTCGCGGGTTCGGCCTATCTGGGTGGCCGCTGGCTCCTCTTCGATGACGGTGCGCGTGATGCAGCGCTGGCCGAGGCCTCGGCCAACCGCGCGGCCGCCAGCGCCAGGCTGGCCAAGGCACGGCTGGACGCCGCCGATGAGGTGTGGCGCAGCTACTACACGCTGCAGAGCGACCGGGCTCAGTACGACGCCTCCAAGGCGCAGCTGGTGGCGGCCATCGATGCCTTCGACGCCGTGAAGAGGGCCTATGAACTGGGCCTGACCACGCTGCCGGAACTGCTCGATGCCGAGCGCGATCTCTCCGAGGCTCGTGCGCAGCGGATCGAGAGCCGGGCGGACCTGCTGTGCTCCAGCGCCGCGCTGGTCTTCGCCTCCGGTTCGGGCCCGGGCGAGGTCCGCTAGCGACCGGTCTCCACCAGGGTGGGACCGGACCCCGACGGCGGGAACGGACCCTCGCTGGCCTTGAAGGGCGAGCCGATCAGGCCCATCTGCTGCAGGATCGGATCGCGGCCCTCCGTCTTCACGATGGCGGTCACGGTGCCACCCATGCGGTAGGGGTAACGCGCATCGAAGGGCTCCAGCGTGATCCGCACCGGGAAGCGCTGGGCCAGCCGCACCCAGTTGAGCGTTGGCTTCACGTCGGGCAGCGTCCGCTGCGAAGCGCCGTTGGCCTGGTAGAGCGCCCACCCGATGCCCTGCACCGTGCCGCGGAAGCGGTGCCCGGGGTAGGCGAAGATGTAGACCGCAACCTCCTGGCCGACCCGGATCTGCTCGATCTCCGTCTCCAGGAAGTTGGCCATGACCCACCACTCGGAGTTCTGCACCAGCGAGAAGAGCTCCGTTCCCACCTGCACGAAGGCGCCCACATTCGTGTTCAGGTTGGTCACCCAGCCCTCCATGGGCGCACGCACCTCGCAGTACTGCAGGTTCAGCCTGGCGTCCTCCACCTCCACCTTGGCGGCCGCCACCCGCACGTTCATGTCGCCCAGTTGCGCCAGCGCATTGCGGGCCCGCTGGCTCTCGGCCTCGCTGCTCACCACGGCCGCCTTCGCCGCCGCAAGCGAGGCCTTGGCGTTGGCCACCGCCGCCTCCGCCGCGGCCACGGCCGCCTTCGCCGCCTCCAGGTCGCTCTCCGCCAGCGAGACGCGGTCAGCGGTGACGAACTGCTGCTCCAGAAGCGGCTTGATGCGGCCCAGGTAGTCGGCGGCATAGTCGGCGCGGGCCTTCGCTGCCTGCACCTCGGCTGCCCGCCGCACCACGTCGGCCTCGGCACGGCCAACGTCCGCGCGGCTCGAGACCACCTTCGCGTCCGCCACCTGCACCGCGTCCTGCAGGGCTCGCACGTCGAACTCCACCACGGCCATGTTGGCCTCGGCCCGCGCCAGCGCCACCTCGTAGGGTCGCGGGTCGATCCGATACAGCAGGTCTCCGGCCTGCACGAACTGGTTGTCGCGGATGGGCAGCTCCACGATCTGCCCGAACACGCGCGGCGCCATGCCGATGGTGTTGGCGCGGATGTAGGCGTCGTCGGTGCGCGGGTACCGCTGCACCTGGTTCCACACCGCCGCCACGCTCAGCAGCGCCGCCGCGAACGCCGCGAACGAGAACAGCCTCGCCGCGCGCTGACGCCGCGGATCGCTCTCGCGCTGGATCTGGATGGGTTCGGCGGGGCTCATGTCAGTAGCGGAAGACCACGATCCACACCAGGCAGGTGAAGGTCACGCCCAGGCTCAGGTACACCGCCGGGCGAGCGACCAGGTGGCGGTCCAGACCCAGTCGGACCAGCCCCGCGCGCGCGGCCACGGTGCCGGCGATGCCCGCGGCCCCGGCGATGACCCAGGCCGGAACCAGGGCGCCGTCCACATCCAGGTTGGGATTGCAGCCGGCCAGGCAGAGCGGCCCCAGGGCCCACGTCAGGCGGCCGGCCACTTGCCGAAGGGCGCTGGTCCTTGGGGCGTGCATCACGAGGCGGCGGACAGCATAGCCGCGCGTCTGGACGCCTCCGCCTCGATCGCGTCCCGCTCGAGCACGCTCTCCAGGCGCCCATCGATCCACGCGAAGCCTTCCCGCTGGATGCGCTCGGCCCGGTCGATGGTGGATTGCAGCATGCCAATCGCATCGCGCCGGAGCAGGAGACGGGCCACATCCTCCGCGCTGCACCGGGCGGCCTCGGCCGCGGCTCGGGTCTCGGCCGGGGAGGGCAGGCGCGCGCCCTCGGGCTCGGCAGCCGCGGGGCGCTCGAACGCCATGGCCAGCGCCTCCAGACGCCGGGCCTGCGTCTCGGTGGCCGCCTCCAGAGCCGCCGTCGCCGTGGCGGGCAGGCCGTGATCCAGGAAGCGGCCGACCGCCATGGCGCGTGTCAGCAGCAGCGTGCGCTGCTGCTCCGCCATGGTGGCCAGCACCGGCATGAATGCGGTCTGCACCATGCGGCGCTC
>JBILWQ010000197.1:0-4331 GCA_044369805.1 Phycisphaerales bacterium | reverse complement strand
GACGGGCCTACTTATCGGAATGCGTTCCACGCATTCCGATAAGTAGGCCCGTCCCTATTCTTCCCGCTCATGGCGGCTCATCCGCTCACCGTCATTGTCTGCACCTACAACCGCCCCGAGGCGCTCCGAGCCGTCCTTGCGGGCCTCCGTGATCAGTCGAGAGCTGACT
The DNA here is from genome assembly GCA_044369805.1 of Phycisphaerales bacterium. GTDB lineage: Bacteria > Planctomycetota > Phycisphaerae > Phycisphaerales > SM1A02 > SYAC01. The sequence continues at coordinate 4,162 of JBILWQ010000197.1, read as the reverse complement.
TCGAGGTGATCGTGGCGGATGACGGCAGCGGCGAGGCCACCCGGATCGTCGTCGAAGGGCTGATGCCGGCCTTCCACGGCAGGCTTCGGCACGCGTGGCATGAGGACCGCGGGTTCCGCGTGGCGGCCGCAAGGAACCTGGCCGCATCACAGGCCCGCACCCCCTATCTGGCCTTCCTGGATGGCGATTGCATACCGAGACCGAACTTTGTCCATGCCTACATCAGGCTCATGGATCCGCGACACATGATCCGTGGCAGTCGGGTGCTCTGCAACGAGATTCTCACGCGGAGCATCGAGAGCGGCGAGGCCCAAGATCCCCACCTCTGGCCCCTCGAGCGGTTCCGTGATCTCCAACGCACCGGCCGAATCAACCGCCTCGGCCCCCTGCGCCGCGGTCTCGTGGATGGCCTGCGGATGCTGGCAAGCCGCCTGAGACCCACCAACTGGAAACTGCTCCGGGGATGCAACTTCATGGTGCCCGCCGAGGCCTACCGCGCTGTCGGTGGATGCGACGAATCCTTCGAGGGCTGGGGCTTCGAGGACAGCGACCTCTGCATCCGACTGATGAACCACGGCCTGCGCATTCGCCGCGCGGCGGCCGATGCCTGCGTCCTGCATCTCTGGCATCGGGAGAACGATCGACGATTCGAGGGCGAGAACCTGGCCCGCCTGCAGGCCACGCTCCGGAGTGGTCAGACCCAGCCCGCTCGTGGCATGCAGGTTCGGGAAGGCAGCGCGTGATCCGGACGGCATCGGCACGGCGACTTTCTGTGGTCCTGGGTGCCCTGCTGGTGGCCGCGGCGGTGTGGTCCGTGGCCTCGCACCGCACCATGCTGGATTCGGCATGGCAGAGCCTGAGGCAACCAGCCCCTGCCTGGGCGATTGCCCTGCCCGCGGCGATCCTCGCCTCGTTCGCCTCGACGGCTGCCGGCCTTCGATGGCTGACCCTTCGCGTGACGCCACTCGGATGCATTGCATGGAGCGAGATGCTCATGCTCACCGCGGCCAGCGGACTGGGCAACCTTCTGCCCCTTCAAGCCGGCCTGGTGGGCAGGATCGGCTACCTGAACCGCGTCCACCGGATTCCCGTCACCGTGGGCGTGCTGCTGACGGTGCAGAGCACCCTGCTGACGCTGGCCTCCGTCGCCTGGCTGGGCGGGGCACTGCTGCTGGTGCACGTGAGCGGACTCTCCTGGCTGGCCATACCCGCATCCGTGCTGGTTCCAGCCGCGATCACCTTGGCTGGGCCGGAACGGGGCTGGGCCTTCCGAGCCGCATTCACCACGCGGCTTCTCGACACACTGCTGTCGGCAGTCCGCACCGCGGCGGCGTTCGAGCTTGTGGGCGCATCGCTCTCTCCCACGGCCGCCCTCGGCTTTGCTCTGGCCGCGCAACTGGCCAACACGATCCCCATGATCGGCAGCGGCCTGGGTGTGCGCGAGTGGGCCGTCGGCCTTCTGGCTCCAGCCGTGGCGGGCGTGCCCACACCCGAGGCGCTGGCCGCGGAACTGGTGCACCGCGCCGTCGAACTGGTGCTGATCGTGCCCGGTGGGCTGGTCGCCTCCATCCCGCTTGCGCGACGCTTCGGACAGGCGGCCCGACTTCGCACCGGCGACGAACCCGCGATGGCGACCTGAGTCAGCGCGAGGTGGGCAAGACCATTTCCGGAGCCACGGTTCCGCCGAGCACCGCGGGGGAATCACCGATCTGCTCGAGTTCCGACGCCGCACGAGCCCTCGACTCGAGCAAGGCGCGGACGGCCTGCGCACGCAGCGACAGGGAACGAGCCTGCCGCTCGGCTGCCTGCTTCGTCTGGACTTCCTTGGACCCGGGGTCCTGGACCGTTGCTGCATCGGCCCTGGCCATGTCCGTGCCACCGGCAATCATCGACTCGAGCAGCGGGTCCTGGGGCGACTCGATCCACCGCAGGATGAGGCTGGTGCGCACGGCGGTGTCGGTCGAGGCCTTGGCCTGATCCAGCATGGGCTTGAGAGCGGCCAGTCGGGTGGTCGGCAGCACCATGAGCGCCCACGCCTGTGCCGCCGGAGACAGCCTTGCCCATCCGGCATTCACGCTGCCCCACCCACGCTCGATTTCCGCAGGATCCAGCCTGACCATGAAGCTGCCTCGGCTCTTCTCGGCGCTTGCGGTGTCGCCCGGAGCCGATTCCGGTTCGGCGACCTGGTCCAGCGCCATCGCCAGGGAGACGAGCTTGGCCACGTCTTCCGGATGGTCGGGATGCGTGATCTCGCTGATCGAATCCTCGATCCAGCCCTTGGTGACCTCCATGGAAGGCAGGCTCACCACCCTGGACTCCGCGGAAGCTCCCAGGAAACCGCGGAACATGGCGTTCTCGGTGACCCTGAAGTTGGTGTACATGCGGGCTCGCACGAAGAGGCCCGAGACGGCGTGGGCAAGAAGCTCGTCGAACACGGGCGTCCGTGCGACATCCACCTCGAACTTCATGGTCTGGTTGGGCTGCAGGCGAAGCACGCGATCGATCGGGATGATGACGGGCGAGGGAAAGGTGGTTGGCTGCGAGGCAGGCGTGATCTCGAACTGCAGTGCGGCCCGTGTCTCGATGGGACCGGTCGGCGTGAGCGAGAGCGTTCCTCCCGAGCGGTTCGACAGCGTCACCGACAGGGCTTGACGGCCGAAGATCCCGCCCTCGACGTCGAGCTCCAGACTGCCGGTGATCATCCGCCCCTCTTCCGCGGCCAGCTTCCACACGTAGGCTGGCATGCCCTTGACGGCCTCGCGGATGGCAAGTCCCTCGGCGGTGGGCTCCACTGGTTCGGGCCGAATGCGATAGAGACAATCCGCCGCATAGAGACCGAAGGCGTTGTCGCGATTGGTCCTCACCACGCCCAGCAGGGCCTTCTCGGCATCCTCCTTGCGCCCCACCGCCTGCAGCGCAAGTCCAAGACCGATCTTGGCCACCGCATCCTGCTCGGCGATCGGCTCGAGGTCGCTGATCGCCCCCTCGGAGAAGGTGCCTCGGAGCTTGGCCCAGCCGGAGAAGCGGGCCTTGGCTCGATCGCTCAGCGGCTCGACCGCCTCCACCGCTTCCAGAAGAGGCTGGACCTTGCTGGAGTCGCCGATCGTGACATGCAGGACCGCCTGCTGCAGATCGATGGCCGACTCCGCTGCGGGATCACCCGCCGCCGCGGACCGCTCGGACTCCAGACTGGCGATCGCCGACCGCATGGCCCGTTGGGCATCGGGCAACTGGCCACTGGAGGCCAGCGCTGCATGGATGGTGTGAAGGGTGGAAGGAAGCGTCACCAGGCCCCGGCTGCGAGTCGCGGGACCGGCGGCTCCTCCAGCAGCCTCACTGGCCTGCTGGAGCATGGCTGTGTCCATCTCCGCCTGCCGCTCGGTGGCCAAGCCGCTCGCCTTGGCGTGCTGACGCATGCCCCACAAGGCCAGCATCTGCTCCGAGATGAGTCCATCGATGCGATCGATGACGAAGTCCTTCCGAGCCACCTGCACGGCGATCGCGAGCAGACGCTCGGCCTCGGGATAGAGCCCCTCGGCCATGCACAGCCGGGAAAGCGACGTCAGGCTCGGGATGTTGCTGGGCTCGGCAGCGATGGCCCCCACCAGCGCCTTGGCCAGTTCGGCCGGCGGCACGTTCGAGGAGGCCGCGATGCCGGCCAGGGCCTCCGCCGGCGGTGGATACGAGGGGTCACAGAGGAACGATTCCCGCATCGATCTCTGCGCCTCTTCCACCTGACCCGCGCGCCGCTCGAGCAGCGCACGGTCGAACAGCAGCCGTGCGTCGATGGCACGGCCGTCGATGGCACTGCGCTTCTCGCGCAACTCGCCGGAGAGGGCCTTCTCGTAGGCCGCCCCCCGGGCCTCCCGGGTCCGTTGTCGCTCGATCGCCTGCGTGAGCATGGAGAGCCAGATGACCGGATCGGGCGGCTCGAAGCGGGACAGTCGCTTCGCCGCCTCCTGACTGGCGGCGACAGCCTCCGGGAAGCCATCCCCCGCGGATTCCGAGATCTCCAGCAGCACGCGCCAGCCGTCGGCATCCTTGGGCGCCATCTCGGCCGCCTCGCGGGCCAAGTCGACGGCGCCCTCGAAACTCGTCGCCGAGGGCGTGTCCGGCTCGGCCACCAGTCGGATGGCCGCCCGGCTCCAGGCCTCGCTCAGGC
>JBILWQ010000105.1:0-6679 GCA_044369805.1 Phycisphaerales bacterium | reverse complement strand
GCGGACGCGGGACTCGAGATCCACCACGTCGGGGCCCATGCCCAGAGCCGATCCCACCGCCAGAAGGGCCATTCCATGCATCATTCAAGGAGTGTAGCCCTTGAAGCGTTGACACTTGATCGTCGACCGGGGTAGCGTTCCTCTCTCCCATGTCGCTCCGAACCCTCTGTGCCGCACTGGTGCTGGCCATGGCTTCCCCGGCCCTGTCCGATTCCCCCCCGAAGCCGTTCACCACGCAGCAACTCTCCATCTCCGCCGCTCCAGCGGCCGGGAGTGCCGAATTCAAGGCGATCGCCGAGGCGGTGAAGGGCTGGATGGGTCAGGTCACGTCCGGTGATCCAGGCAAGGTCAAGGAAGCCCGCAAGGAACTGAGCGGCTCCCTTCGCAAGCCCGAAGCGACCTCGGTTTTTCACCGGCTGTTCTTCGAGATCGCCTCGCCCGAGGTGAGCAAGGTGCTCGAGTCCGGCGACGCCTACCACGCCTCCAACGCCCTCATGGTGATCCGCTGGGTGCGCACACCCGAGGCCTTCGAACTGGTGCGGCAGCAGTGCGATGCCCGTCGGCAGAAGGATGTTCGGATCCGCGCGGCGGCGGCCAACCTGCTCCCCGCCATGGTCGACGGTGGCTGCGTTCCGCCCGCCCAGCTGGATGCGGCAGGCAGCCGGCTGGCCGAACTGGCCAGCTCCGAGACGGAGTGGGTGGTGGTCGCACAGGAGATGACAGCCCTCTCACGACTTGCCTCCATGGCCAGCGAGGCGAAGATGGGTCCGCAGGCGGCCGCCATCCGGCTGGACCTGATCAAGGCGCTCGGAGCCACCGTGAAGCGGATGGGCGACGGCTCGGACAAGTCCGCGGCACCCGCCTGCTACCGGGGCCTCATTGCGGTCCGCGATCAGGTGATCGTCATGAACCAGGCCGAAACAGCCAAGGCTGCCGAGAGGCTGACGCCCATTCTCCAGCAGGTCGAGGCCATTCCCGAAGCCAAGGGTGACGAGCTCTCCGGCGACGAACTGGAATGGCGAGGCGCCCGCAAGGTGGCGGACACGCTGAAGAAGCTGCTGGCGTCGCGCGGAGGCCGCTGACGGCCCGCGTCCGACGCCGCCATGCGCCTCGTCGGACCTCTGCTGCTGCTGCTGGCCCTGCTGCTGGCCGCCATGTGGCTGGATCGATCGCCACCCCGGGCGGAACTGGTGCTGGCAAACCCGGCCGAGGCGTTCACGCTGGATCCACAGCGCCTCTCCCACCAGCATGATGTGCGCACGGCACGCGCGCTCTTCGAGGGTCTGACCGAGATCGACGGCGTCTCGGGCGAGCCTGTGCCCGCGGCGGCGGAGTCCTGGAGCTGCAGCGCGGATGGCCTGACCTGGACCTTCCGCCTTCGACCCGATCTGCAATGGAGCGACGGCGTGTCGCTGGAGGCGCAGGATTTCGTGTACGCGTGGCATCGCGCCCTGCTGCCGGACCTGGCCTCGGATTACGCGGGCTTTCTCATGCACATCCGAGGGGCGAAGGCGTTCTTCGACTGGCGGGCTTCGGAACTGCAGGCGTTCGCAAAGTCGCCGGGCGGCGCCGAGGCCGCCGAAGCGCTGTGGAAGCGGTCGACGCGGCGTTTCGAAGAGACCGTGGGTCTTCGTGCACCCGATCCACGGACGCTGGTCGTTCAGCTGGAGCGTCCTGTGCCCTACTGGGCGGACCTGTGCGCCTTCCCCTCCATGTTCCCGGTGCCCCGGCACGTGGTCGATCGCTTCGTCCGGCTCAACCCGGCCACCGGCATGCTTCGGCAGGATGCGGGTTGGACGAAGGCGGGCACGCTGGTGGGCAACGGTCCCTACACGCTCGCGGCATGGCGGCCCAAGCGGCTGATCCGGCTCGAACGCAATCCTCGCTTCCGCCGAGCCTCGGAGATCGTCACGGAATCGATCGACATCCTGCCGATCGAGGATCCCAACACCACCGTGCTGGCGTTCGAGAATGGCGCCGTGGACTGGGTGACCGACACGCTGGCGGAGTACCGGGGCGACCTTTTCGATCAGGCCCGAGCGGGCGGGCGAAACGACCTGCACGTGCTCGACGCATTCGGCACCGACTTCTTCAGCTTCAATTGCAGGCCGACCCTGACCGATGGGCGACCGAATCCGCTCGCCAACGCCGGCGTGCGACGGGCCTTCGCTCTGAGCGTGGATCGTCAGGCACTGGTCGACCGCATCACCCGGCTGGGGGAGCGCGTGGCGACCACGCTGGTGCCTCCTGGATCGATTCCGGGTTACACGAGCCCCAAGGGCCTGGGCCTGGACCCCGAACAAGCCCGTGCTGAGCTGCAGGCAGCGGGCTGGCGGCGGACACCCTCAGGGTGGGTGAGCGCCTCGGGCGAGGCCTTCCCCACGGTGGAGGTGCTCTACGCCACCAACAGTCCCCGATACCGGGACCTGAGCACGGCGCTGGCCGACATGTGGACCCGTGAACTTGGCGTGCCGTGCGTCACGCGGAGCCTGGATCCTCGCGGCTTTCGCGACGCGCTCCAGCGCGGCGACTTCATGATCGCCCGCGGCGGCTGGTACGGCGACTACGGTGATCCGACCACCTGGCTGGACCTCTCGCGGCGCGAGGATGGCAACAATGACCGGGGATTCGACCTGCCCGCGTATGACGCTCTTCTGGACCGGGCCGCAGTCGAACTGGATCCGGCGCGCAGGCTGGCCATCCTTTCGGAGGCGGAGCGGCTGCTCACGGAGGAGCAGGTGCCGATCCTGCCCATCTGCCACTATGTCACGGTGTACATGCACGACCCGGCCCGGCTGGAGGGGATCAGCAGGCATCCGCGGCTGGAGCAGTACCCCGGTCGGCTGCGCCGAATCGCGCGGTGAGTGCCAGGGTCTCGGTTCTGAACCTAGCCCAGCCGGATGCGGGGATCCACCCACGCGTAGAGCAGGTCAACCGCGAGGTTGAGCGAGGCAACCAGGGCTCCGTAGGTCAGGGTGATGCCCATGACCAGCGTCAGGTCCTTGCCCAGCACCGCATCCACGAAGTGGCGGCCCAGTCCAGGAACCGCGAAGACCTTCTCCACCACGAAGCTGCCGGTCAGGGCCATGGCGGTCGCGGGCCCGAGCCAGCTGAGCACGGGGAGCAGGGCATTCCGCAGCGCATGACGCTTCGCCGCACGCAGGCGGGAAAGGCCCTTGGCGCGTGCGGTGCGCACGTGGTCACTGGCCATCTGCTCGATCATGCCCACCCGAGTCATGCGCGCGATGGTCGCGGCGAAGGGCAGCGAGAGGGCCAGCGCAGGCAGGAGCAGCTGTTCAGGTGACCCCCAACCTCCAACGGGAAGCCACCGCAGGCGGGCCGCGAAGACCATGAGCAGCGCCGCACCGATCACGAAGCTCGGCACGCTCACGCCCACCATGGCCAGCAGCTGCGAGATGCCATCGGCCCAGCCGCGCGGATGGAGCCCGCCGAGCGTGCCGGCGACCAGCCCGATGCCCAGGGCGAGAAGCATGGCGGCGGCGCCAAGCGTCACGCTCACCGGCAGCGCGTCCCGAAGGATCTCGTTCACCGTCCAGTCGGGCTGACGCAGACTCGGACCAAGATCGAACGGGCGATCAGCCCTCCCGATGATCCAGCTCACCCCGCTCGCCCGGCCCAGGTATTCAAGATAGAAGGCCGCGGGGTCATCGAGTCGGTACTGCCGACGCATGGCCTCGACCACCTCGGGCGGTGGCCGTCGGCCCTCGCCACTCTCCAGCGGGTTGCCCGGCGCCAGCCAGGCCAGCGCAAAGGTGAGCGTGTAGATCGCCAGCAGCAGCGGCGGAAGGATCAGCAGGCGTCGGAGGAGATACGGCAGCATGCAAGGCCCTGGCCCGGTGCACCTTACACTCCCGCTGAACCATGGTCCGTCCACCGATCCGTCTCGGGCGCGTCTGGCTCGTCCTGAGTCTGGCGACGCTGGCCGCGTGCCATACCACCGAGGGCCCGGCTTCGCTGCGGATCGACGGCGGTGACTACGACCGCGCCTTCGCCGCCTGCCTGGAGGTCGGCCGCGAGATGGACATGCCGCCGGCCCTGGCGGACCGCGGGAACGGCATCATCGAGACCGAACCTCGCACCATGGGAAGCCTGCTGGAGCCATGGCGCATGGACACGTCCGGTCCCGAACAGGGGCTGGAGAGCACGCTGCAGTTCCAGCGCCGGCGGGTGCGTTTCGTCTTCCTGCCCGAGGGCTTCGAGCCATCGGAGATCGACGGCAAGGCCGACTTCGATGGCGGCGCCAGTCCGGGCTCCCCGGCGGACGCCCGAAGATTCGATCTGGAGCGTCACTCCGGCCCGCTCGAACTCCGTTGCCTGGTGGTCATCGAGCGAGGCTTCACCCCGGGCATCCGACCGAGCACCTGGTCCTCGACCCTGGCCAGCCGATCGTCCGACCCGCCACCGCAGGGCAAGCCCGATGGCACGGTGCGAAGGCCCACGACATGGACCGCCGTCGGGCGCGACGACGCGGCGGAACGCACGCTGCTCTCACGGGTGAGGGATCGGATGGTGCAGGATGGATCGACCTCCGAGGACGAGGTCACTTCATCCCAGCGAGTCGACGCACCGTCATCATGAAGTTGCGCCGCAGCGCCGCGTGCATGAGGACGGTTGTCATCGTGAAGGCCGCGACCGCGATCACGCACCCCACCGCGAACGCGACCAGCATGCCCTCGGGCTTCTCCAACTGACCCGGAATGGCGCTCGCGGGCGAGACCGCGGCCCATGCCAGATTCACGGGCGTCAGGCAGGTGATCACCGGACCAACCACCGGAATCTCGCGACCCGTGGCCAGGCCACACAGACCCAGCACCAGCACCGTGGCAGCCACCACGCCCAGCGCTCCCACGGTGCTGCCGATCACGCCCTTGCTGCCCACGCTCCACGAGAGGCCGCACATGCAGGCGAAGGCCATGAAGGCGCCGAATGAAGGACCGAACATGACGGCGGCGGGCACCAGAACCAGCGGTTCATCGATCTTCGTGGTCCCCACGATGGCCGGGGTCGTCACCGATGCGGCGCCGAGGCCACCGACGGACACGTAGGCCGCTCCAATCAGCAGGGTCAACGTGGGTGCGGCCAGGGCGGGCCACAAGGCGGCCAGCAGCCCCCGCAACTTGCCGCCGAGATAGGGCCCAGGCTGGATCGGCGTGGTCAGGAGGATGTCCAGCGATCCATCCTCGCGCTCGCGGCTCACCGCGGTCGCACTGGCGCTGATCGCCACCAGCAGGGCCAGCACCACCTCACCCATGACCAGGCCTCCAAGCGCCAGCCGCGTGGAGAGCGTGTCCAGCGCTCCGGATCGGTGCATCGCCAGGATCGTCACGGCCGCGATCATGCCCACAGCCAGCACCACCCACCGCCCGATGCCCGCCAGGGGTGTGGACAACCGCAGGCTCGCCTCGCGCCAGGCCACGGGGTTCTGCCACACGCGGCGAGGCGGGCGCTCGCCCTTCCCGCTCACCCGTCGCAGGAATCTGGACAAGCCGCCCGTCGAGGCCTCGCTGCGGGCGCCAACGAGCCTGACGCGAAGGGTGGCCATGATCAGGAGCAGAAGCGAGGCCACACTGGCACTGAGCGTCATGGCCATGAGCGGCCGACCCAGCCAGAGCCGCTTCAGCCAGCCCGCATCGGCGGGCCCCAGATCCCAGGGTCGATAGGCGTCAGCGTTCAGTTCGCTCCGCAGAGCCAGGAAGGGATTCAGCGGCGTCATGATCGTGGTGTGCACGGCATCCAGACCCACGGCCACAGGCCGCTGCAGGGCACGATCCGCGGCCGCAGTGGCGAAGAGCGTGAGCACGGTGGCCGCATAGAAGGCGACCACGCCGCGCTTGCCGGCGCTTCGCATGACCCCGAGAGAGACAGCCACGCTACCCAGGAAGAGGGCGCTGCAGGCGCTCGCCCCCAGGCTGGCCAGCACGCCTCCCGCGCGGACGCCGCCGAAGAGCCGGACCAGGATGCACAGCGGAAGCACCGAGAGCAGGAGCGCGAACGCGAAGAAGAGGCGTCCCGCCAGGTTGCCCAGCACGATCTGCAGGCTGTTGAGGGGTGTGGTGACGAGGATCTCCCACGTTCGCGGGTTGCTCTCCTGGGCGATGGCCCCCGCCATGAAGAGCGGCGTGAGCAGGCAGATGGCGGCCAGCTGGCCGTAACTGATCAGCGTGAAGGCCCTGGCCCCGCTCTGGGCCATCTCGCGAAGCGAACCATCACTGCCCGGCAGTGAGAGGATGATCACCACGGCCATCAGGCCTCCAAGCACGCCTGCCCGCAGGCCGAGGTCCCTGGCTCGGCGACCGGCCCCGAGCACCAGACGCGCAGCCAGCGGGTTGGTGGGCAGCAGGTCGCTCAACCAGCGCAGGGCAGCGGGCACCGCGGAAGTCTAGAGGCGGGGAGATCCAGCCCGCTTTGACCGGAACTCCGTCAAGGCCGATACTTGTGGCATCCCGCTGGCTCCGTGCCGGCGCTCAACACCACTCTCCGGCCTCCGCCTGCCCGCGAGGCGTGCCGTTTCGGAACATGCCATGCCCATGACCATCAGGCCCCTTGCGGTGCTGCTGCCACAGTCCAGCCCCGCGGTCGGCGGATCGACCGCATCCGCCTCCTCATTTCAGTCTCCACTGCCTCTGCTCCTCCTGGCCGCCGGGGGCATGCTGCTGCT
>JBILWQ010000286.1:0-3142 GCA_044369805.1 Phycisphaerales bacterium | reverse complement strand
GGTGGTGGCGGTGGTGGCGGCTTTGGCGGCGGTGGTGGCGGCGGCGGTGGTGGCGGTGGCGGCGGCGGTGGTGGTGGCGGCCAGGGTGGCAACGTCGAAGACACCGAGAAGCAGGAGAAGATCAAGGAGCGTCTTGATGAGATCCAGAATCTCATCAAGAACGTGGTCGATGTCGACAGCTGGGATGCCGATCCCGGAAGCCGCATGGTCGAGTTCGACCAGAAGCTCATCATCACGGCCCTGCCCGAGACGCACCGCAAGATCGGCGAACTTCTCTCGGACATCCGGACCATTGCGGCCCTCGAGATCAACCTCGAATGCCGCGTGCTCACCATCAGCACCGACTGGTTCGAGCAGATCGGCATCGACTTCGACCTCTACTTCAACACCAACAGCGGCATGTACGCCGCCGCACGAGAGGCCGACCCGAACTTCCAGCTCCGCGACTTCTTCTTCCAGGATGGCGGTGCCACGGGTAACAGCCGGACAGGCAAGCTGAAGAATCCGGTGGTGTTCGGCGGTATCGCCGGCACCACGGGCGGCGTCACCTCCAATGCCACGGCCACGGGCCAGGCCATCGGTCTGCCAGGCACCACGCCGGGCGCCATCACCTATCAGACGGGCCCCGTGGGTCAGCCGATCGGTGTGGTGAAGGCCGGCGAGACGTACGCCAACGGCCAGACCAGCACCGGATTCGGTCCTGTGCAGGTGCAGCAGGAAGGTCTGCCGCTGACGAACACGATCGCGGCCTCGGGCATCACGGGCCTCATGGGCCTGACGGCGCTGGCCAATCCTGCCTTCACGGTGGGCATGACCTTCCTGGATGACGTGCAGGTGGATCTGCTGGTGCAGGCCACGCAGGCCGACCAGCGGAACGCCATCCTGACGGCGCCCCGGCTGACCCTGCTCAACGGCCAGCAGTCCGCCATCAGCGTGGGCCGCGTGACCAATTACATCAGCGGCTACACGCAGGGCACGGGCAGCGCCACCGGCGTTCCCATCATCACCCCCTTCAACAGCGGCATCAGCCTGACGCTGGAGGCGGTGGCGAGCGCGGATCGCCGTTACGTGACGGTGACGGTGCAGTTCCAGTCCAACGACCTGGAGAAGTTCGACAGCTACACCTTCCAGCAGGCGGTGGCCGGCACCGGCACCTTCGCCAGCGGCACCGGCACCGTGAGCAACCCCATTCAGGCCCCCGTGTTCCGAGTGACCGCGATCAACACCTCGGTCAGCGTGCCTGACAAGGGCACGGTCATGCTGGGCGGCCAGAAGTTCTCCACCGACTACGAGGTGGAGGTGGGCGTGCCCGTGCTGAGCAAGATTCCCGTGGTCAACCGGTTCTTCACCAACCGGGTCAACTCCAAGACCGAGTCGAACCTGCTGCTGCTCATCCGTCCCGAGATCATGATCCTGAAGGAGAGCGAGGATGTGCTCTTCCCTGGACTGCTCGAGAACATCGGCACCAGCGGCATGTGATCCGGTCCCGAGCGCCCCAAACGGAGCCATTGCATGAGTGCCGCCAAGAGCCAGATCCGCGTCCGTGATGAGGGTGGCGTGCATTGCGTGGAGTTCACGGAACGCAGCATCATCGACGAGGCGGTCATCCGCCAGATCGGCGAGGAGCTGCTGAAACTGGTCGATGGCGCGGCCACGCCGACGCTGGTGATCGATTTCACCGGCGTGCAGCACCTGAGCTCGGCGGCCCTGGGGGTCCTGATCAACGTGCACAACCGTGTGAAGTCCCGCAGCGGCCAACTGAGGCTCTGCGGCATCCCCAAGGGCATCTTCGAGGTCTTCCGCATCACCAAGCTTGACCGTCTCTTCCAGACGAGCGACACGGTGGCCCAGGCCCTCGAGAGCATCGGCTGACGCGGTGACCATGGCCACGGCCGGAGCCCATCCGCCCTCACAGATCCGGGTCACGCTTCACGAGATGCGGGTGGACGTGGAGCGGGTGCAGCGCGAGGTGGAAGGGGCGATCCGCGCTCGCGGCTACGACGACGACGCGGCCTTCGCGATCCGGCTCTGCCTGGAGGAGGCGCTGGTCAACGCGTTTCGGCACGGCAACCGGCTCGAGCCGGGTCTGACCGTGGATTTTCGGGCGGACATCACCGACGAAGGCTGCGTCTTCGAGGTTGAGGATCAGGGTGAGGGCTTTGATCCGGCGGGTGTGCCGGATCCGACGGCGGACGAGAACCTGGAGATCCCCTCGGGTCGGGGCATCATGCTCATGCGGGCGTACATGAGCGAGGTGGCCTACCTCGATCCTGGCAACCGGCTTCGGATGGTGTTCACGCGGAAGCGTTGATCCTCAGCGGCCGGCGGCCGCAAGCGCGAGCATGATCCACTCGTCCGGGGTGAGCGTCTCGGGGCGCCGCGTGGCATCGAAGCCGGCCGGAAAGGGGAAGTCCGGTCCGAGCGTGTTGCGGAGCTGCTTGCGGCGTTGCTGGAAGGCGGTCTCGACGAGTGCCCGCAGCGGTGCCGGCAGTTCGGGCGCAGGTTTGCGGCGATCGAGCTTGACGATGGCGCTGGTGACATCCGGGGCGGGCCAGAAGCAGCCGGGCTTGAGCATGGCCACGCGTTGCACGGTGGCCTGGAGCTGAGCCGTGATGGTCAGCGGACCGATCTCGGCGGTTCCCGGTCTTGCCAGCAGCCGGTCCGCCACCTCGCGCTGGATCGTGACGATCATGCCCAGGCATGCAGGGTGTCGCTCGAGCAGCGTGGCCATGAGCGGCGTCGCTGCGGCGTACGGAAGGTTGGCGACCATCCGGAACGGGCCGGGGCCGACGGCCGCGAGAAGGGCAGGGTTCAGGTGGTGCTTGTCTGCAAGGCAGTCGCCTTGCACAAGCATTGTGCGGGTACCGAGGCGGTCTCGCACGATGGCCGCCATGTCGCGATCGAGTTCGCAGGTGACCACTCGGGCACCGGCATCGAGCAGGCACTCCGTGAGGGTTCCGGTGCCGGGACCGACCTCCAGAATGGTTTCGCCGGGCTCGACGGCCGCCGCCGCCATGAGTGTCCGAAGCGCGTTGTGATCGTGGAGAAAGTTCTGCCCAAAGCGGTGCTTGGGATGGATGCCGCGGGCGGCGAGAAGGGACTTGATCGTGCCGAGGTCCTGCATGCTGGGAGGGACGGGCCT